>JAEUNS010000373.1 GCA_016790005.1 Zoogloeaceae bacterium | reverse complement strand
ATCGTTGCCGGGAGTCCGGTCTCGCACTCGCCATGATCTGTGCTCTCAAAAAAGCTCGATTTTCGATCCACCGCCCGAGGCCGAACCGGACTGCCTGAGCGCGGTATTGTGGGTGTGGCGCTGCTCTTCCATCACATAGCGGGAGTAGATTTCGTTGAGATGCTCGGACAGCGGGGTGTAGCTGAAGTCGGGGTTTTCGGATTGCTCCAGCCGTTCGGCCAGCACGCCCAGATGCGCATCGAGCCGTCGCAGGGAGTCAGCCGTGTGCTCGAGTTGCTGGCGGGTCACGTCCTGAAACTGCACACTCGCTAGCGACTCCATGAACATTGCCGCGAGCTCGGTGCTGCTGCCACTTACGGTATCGATGACATGCGCCTGATGCTGGAGAATGTCCTGATAGCTCTCGCCCAGCGCATGCAGTTGATCTGCGAACTGCTGCAGCGCGGTGCGCTCGCGATCGAGATTGACCGACGAGAGCTTTTCCTGGAGCTGGGTCTCGATCGTGCCCGCGACCCCTTGTATGCCTTGGTTGATCTCGATCACCGCCTGCTCGGTTTCGGCCGACAGTTTTCGGACCTCATCGGCGACGACCGCAAAGCCTCGTCCGGCCTCGCCGGCACGCGCGGCCTCGATGGCGGCATTGAGCGCCAGCAGGTTGGTCTGCGAGGCGATGTCCTTGATCAGGCGGGTCAGCGATTCGAGCGAGCGTGCCTCCCGAACCACCTGAGCAACCCGTTCCTGATCGCGATTGGCCTCTTCGATCCGGAAATCGATGTACTGGCGCATCTCGGTGATCAGCACCTGATTCTTCTCGATGCGCTGCTCCGAGTGCTGCGCCATCTCGCTCGACTCGGAAGAGCTCTGGGTGACGAATTCGCTCAGGCGGCTGATGACCCCGTCGATCGACTGCAGGCGCTCGGTGATGTCGTAGGCGGCCTTCTCGGTCTGCTCCACCACGCTGTCGAGTTGACTGCGCAAAACCTCGCTATAGGTCGGCACCGCGCGCAGTTCGGTCGCAACTTCGGTGCCCACCGCACTGAAATTGCCCTTGCTGGTCTCGAACGCACGCTCCTCCGCACCCGCGCCATAGGCATGGTCGCGAAAGACCGCGATCGACACCAGGCGAGTTCCCACATAGGTCGACAGGACGATCAGGATCGTGCCGATCGCATTCCCGAGCGATTGCGAGACCCCCAGCAAGGGTAAAAAGGTGCCGTTGAACCAGCCGTTGAACAAAAAAACCGCGAGTGCCGCAAGCCCGCCCACTGCGGCGTGCAGCATCAACGAACGGCGCAGGAGCAGGTTGAGCAACATGGTGTCAGCGCATCACGAGTTTGATGGTGTTGAGCAGATCGTCGGCCGAGGCTGGCTTGACGATCCAGCCCGAGGCGCCGGCGGCTTTGGCTTCGACCTTTTTCGACTGTTGCGACTCGGTGGTCAGAAACAGGATCGGCATGAAGCGGTAGTTCGGCAGCTTGCGCACTTCCTTGATGAACTCGATGCCGTTCATGCCCGGCATGTTGAGGTCGGTGATCAGGAGATCGACCTTGACCCCCGCCTGGAATTTTTTCAGTCCCTCGGCAGCATTCGCCGCCTTCTCGACGCCATAGCCGGCTTTGGAGAGAATGTTGGAAATCGACAGCAGGATGGTCGCGGAATCATCGACGAGAAAAATGGTTTTCATTTGTGCTTGAATTCTTTGGCAGGAGGCAACTTCGCGGCGAGGCCCACTTTCGGGTATTGAAACCTTCACCCGTGTTTTGCTTTACGGCCAAACGGGTTGGAAACTTGATGATCCGATCCGAAAAGAAAGCTTTGGCGATCGCTGCCCGTATTGAGGACTGAAGCGAAATCTAACATGCGTAACAGAAGTTTGCATTGACAAAAGTCACCGCTTGCGACGGTTTCAGACCGATCCAGTGCCGCGGACGCGGGGATTCAAAACGCTCAATCGCACGCCAGGGGCTCCGCCGCAAGCCGGTATGCGAGCGCAGTCAAGGCGGCATACGCATCGCCAGCCTCATCGCTCCACTTAGCCACGGCAAGCTGCTGCGCCGACACCACGTCGTGATCGCCACGCGCCGCCGGCCCGGTCAAAGAGACGCGAGCCCCGCGCTCGATCACGTTCGCGAGCGTGGCGCTTGCCAGGGGCGCCAGCAAACGCTCGGCTACATCGGGTGCAACACCCGCCGCCAGATAAGCCTTGCGGGCAACATCCATGATCACGACCAGAAAGTTCGATGCGAACACCGAACCGGCGTGATAGAGCGGCTTGTGCCCCGCATCGAGCGGAAAGCAGTTACCGCCGATGGTCGCGAACAGTCGTGTAAGTTGCACGCACAGATCGGGGCTGCCTTCGACACCGCACAAGCTGCCGCCAAACTGCTCAACAGCCCGATCGGGCTCAGCGAAGCTGAGTACCGGATGCACGCTCGCGACGCCCGCCCCCTGCGCGCCCAGCGGTTCGAGCAGCGCCGACGAACTGAATCCGGAAAGGTGGAACACACCTTCACCTGGTCGTATGCTGCCGCACGCCGCCAGCCGCCGGGCAACGCCTTCGATCTCGCGGTCGGGCACCCCGAGCAGCCACAGGTCGGCCGGGCCCATGTCGGCGATTCGGGCCACGGCCCTTCCGCCACCGATGAAACGACAGGCATCCAGCGCCCCGGCATGACTTCGGGTGAGCACGGCGCCGATGTCGATTGCCCGCTGCCGCTGCCACAAGCGCGCGAGTGTTTTTGCGGCCCGCCCGCAGCCGATGATGTTGAGCGTCGTCATCGTTTGTCCTCGCGACGCAGATGGCCAACCGCCCACACGGCCGCTTCGACCCTCGAGCGCAATTCGAGCTTGCGCAGGATGTGCTTGACGTGCACCTTCACCGTGCCCTCGGCGATATCGAGATCGCGCGCAATCAGCTTGTTCGACAAGCCCTCTGCAATGCGCTCGAGGATGCGGTGCTCCTGTTCCGTGAGTCCGGCCGCTGCGGCCGACGCCGGCCTGGGATCACGCCGCAGGGCCGCCGCCATCAGGTGGGTGAGGGCATCGGACACCACGATGCGCCCGGCCGCAGCCGACTGCAGCGCGGTAATCATCGACTCCGGATCCATATCCTTCAACAGGTAGCCGTCGGCGCCCGCGCGGAGCGCCGCGACCAGGTCTTCCTCGGCGTCCGAGACCGTAACCATCACCACCCGCGTGTCGAGGTCGGCACGACGCAGTTCGCGCAGCACCTCGAGGCCGGACATCTCCTTCATGTTGAGGTCGAGCAGCAGCAGGTCGGGCCGCGCCTCAAGCACACAGGCGAGGCCATCGCGACCACTCGCCGCTTCACCCACGATCTCGAAACCCGGAATCGTCCTGAGCAACTGGCTCAAACCTTTACGGAACAGCGGATGATCGTCGATGATGACGACCGTATGGGAAGAACGGTTCATGTCGATACTCTCTCCTTATGGTCTGGAATGGTGCGCGTCTCACCCTGTGGATCAAAACGCACCGCCACGCGTGTTCCGCCCTCTTGCGTCGGCTTGACCACGAGAGTGCCACCCAGTCCTGCCGCGCGTTCGCCCATGATCGCCATTCCGTAGTGATGAGGTTCGGCCGGCTGCGCGGCAAATGCACCGTCACCATCATCTTCGACCACCAATTCGACCCAGCCGGCCGACGTGACCCGAAGATCGACCCGGATACGCGAGGCCTTGGCATGGCGGGTAGCGTTCGACAGCGCCTCACGGATCAGGTGGAGCAGATGCACCTCCTGATTCGGGCGCAGGTCGCAGCCCGCCAGATGAAGGGCCAGCGTGATCGGGATGCCACTGCGGTTCGAGAACTCATCGATGGTGCTTGCCAGCAGCCGCGAAAAATCACCATTGATCTGCAGCCGGAAGCTCGAAAGCAACTCACGCAACTGGCGATAGGCTTCATCGAGCCCCTGACGCAGGTCGGTAAGCACGGTAAGCGCCTCGTCACGGCGCGCAGGATCGGCCACAACCGGCGCCAGCAGGCTGACCTGGATCTTCATGTACGACAACGACTGGGCGAGCGAATCATGCAACTCGCGGGCAATGATCGATCGCTCCTCCTGCAGTCCGAGCAGCCGTTCGCGCTCGCTCTGGCGGGTGATTCCCAGCGCCACGCCCATGTGGAGCGACAAGGCCTCTACCAGATCCTGCTGCCACGGATGAAGCCGTTGCCCATGCGGCAATGCGAAGCGCAACATGCCGTAAAGATGATCTGCATCGCGCAGCGGCACCATCAATATGTCGCTCGCGGCATCACCCGATGGCTGATAAGTCCACGGGGCCAGCTTGCCCCGACAGTTGCGACAGGCATCTTCCGCATCCTGACCTACCCGCACACATTCGCCCATGGTCGAGAACAGGACTGCCGACGGCCCGCCATGCTTGGGTTCGATACATGCAAAGCTACCCTTCAAGCCGAGCGTGCGCTCGATCTCGGTCAAGGCCTCTGCATAGGCCTCGGCGCTGGCCGGAGCGTGGTACAGCCGCGAAATGACGTTGTACAAAAGTTGCAGTGAACGATTGGCACGCACAAGGTCGGAAGTTTTCTCCTCGACCCGCTGTTCGAGATTGCGATAGTCCACCGACAACTCATCTGCCATCGCGTTGAATGCGCCGCTGACCTGGCCCAGCTCGTCATTGCCGGCAAAATCGCTGCGCACGGTGAAGTCCCGTCGTGCAATCCGGCCGGCAGCCTGGCGCAATTCGGCCAGCGGGCGAAACACCCGGCGGCGCATCAGGTATAGCGACACCACCACCACGAGCGCAGTGATGATCAGGGCGGCAGCAAGCGTGGCACGCAGGCGCTGTATGCTCGCCTCGGCATCCTGCTCCAGCACCGTGACCAGGGTATTGATCTGGGCGACAAATTCATCGATCTCGGCCAGTGCTTGCGAGTAGTGCGCAGGCTCGGTCAGCGTCGGCTCGACCGCCCCAAGGGCGCGCAACCGCGGCTTGAGCTCGTCCCGCCACGCCACCACGATGCCACGATGGATTGCGGCCGGAATCGCACTTTCCTCGCGCCCCAGCACACCGAGCAGGTCCGGGTGCATGAGCGCATCGTCGAACTGATCGACAGCACCCTGCACTTCCACCATGCCGATGGAGCCACCCAGCCCCGCCGCCGCGACCATCGCACCGGTCCGATGGGCAAAGCGGCGCAGGCTACCGGCTACGTTGATCGCACTGCCACTACCCTGCACCCCTTCGGCCACCAGCACCGAGGCACTCATGCCCACCATGCCGATCGCCGCAACCGCCAGCAGGGCCGAAACGAGCAGGAGCAGAATTGCCCTGCTTTCAAGATAAGCGCCGATTTGGCGCAATGCAGCTACGGACATTGAAACCTCCGGACGCGTCGGGGATACCTCCAAAATCCAGCAGTCGCCCTACTCAAAACACCAAAATCGTCAATTCTTTTTAAATCATTGATTTGCATCATACCCCCAGTACCTCCAAAGAGGTAATCGCGGCCATCCGTCTGCCCCACCCCGCATGGCGCCAGGCTCGACACGCCTCTAGACTGCGTTCAGGTAAACGAATGCAGCTTTAAGGACGATCACGATCATGGCACTCGCAACCCAGGCCTATGCGGCCAGAACGCTGTCACGCTTCGCCCCCTTCACGGGCCTCGACGTCGAACCCCTCGAGGAACTCGCCAGTGCCACCCGGGTGCAGCATGTGAATCGCGGCGAACTGATCGTGCATCGTGGTGATCGCCCGAGCGGAATGTATCTGTTGGTCGAGGGCGCGGTAAAGCTGTTCCTGATCTCGAGTGGCGGCGCCGAGCGCATCGTGCGCCTGGTCGGCATGGGTGACAGCTTCTGCGAAGAAAGCGCTTTCTCCAACGCAGCGCAGACACTGGCCGCGCAGGCAAGCTGTGACAGCTTGGTGCTGTTCATCCCGACCCGGGCACTGCAGAACGCGATGCAACGGTCGAGCAAGCTCGGCGAGGCGCTGCTCACCCGTTTGTCCGAGAGAATGTCGGCCCTCGTGGTTGGCATGGAACAATGCGAACAACGCAGCAGCATGCAGCGGGTCGCGCACTATCTGGTTCAGCATGCCAACCGCGATGCCGACACCCCCGAAGTTCAGCTATGCACCAGCAAGCAAACCATCGCATCGCAGCTCAACATGACGCCCGAGAGCTTCTCGCGGGTACTGAGCCGGTTTGCACGCGAAGGCTTCATCCGCACCCAGGGGCATCGCGCCATACGCCTCACCGACTATTCGGGCTTGATGAGCCTGGCCGTCTGAACGCTTAACGTTAAAGCCGCCATGGTCGTTAGCGGATGCACTTGCGCAAGATTGGCCGGCACCGCCAGCCAGCGCTGCAGAATGCGGCAGGTGTCGAGCTCGAAGCGCCGCGGCGGTTGCGCGGCGATCAGCGCGTCGAGCGCTGCGGGCTTATCAGCACTGCCCAGATGACACCAGCGATCGATCAGATGGAATGCCGTCTGGCCGGAATGTGCAGCACGTTCGCTGACCACCACTGCGCCGTTCCACGGCCAGGCCTTGAGGCGAACCGCCGCCAACGCGCCGAGCAATCGCTCGTCATGGCTCGCGAAGCTCTCCTTGCCGGCGCAGGCGCCCGCGCAACGCTTCATCTGGTGCGCCATGCAGGCACCCTTGCCGCCCGGCTCAAGGCCAAGGCGACGCGGGCATAGCTGATAGTTGGCCGCCAGCTCGCGCATCACCGCATCAGCTTCCTTGCGCTCGCGAAACATCCCGTACAGGTCTTCCCAAGCGGCCGGATCGCTGCCATCTATCGGCATCCGCTTGAACAGCGGCGGGCGCTTGCGGCCGGGGATGAACTGCAGCGCGAACACGTCTTCGTTCGCGCGCAGCATGCGGTTGTGCACCGGTCGACGCAACTTCACCAGGTCGGCCTCGAGCAGCAAGGCCGTCAGCTCGCCGGCCGTCTCCTGCCATTCGACCCGGCGCACCTGACGCGCAAGGTCGGCCTCCTTGCCCTTGCGATTGCTTGCGCCGAAATGCTCCATTACCCGCGCGCGCAGGCTGATGCTCTTGCCGATGTAGAGCGGCAGATCATTTTCGCCAAAAAACAGGTACACGCCGGCTGCATCCGGCAGACCCTCGAGAACGCCTTCCGGCAGCCCTGCCGGGCGGGCGGGCAGCTTCATCGCACGTTCGCATGCCTGCGCAACGGTCTCGTCGTCAAAGCCGCCGCGCACTTTCTGCATGAACTGCCATAACACTTCGGTATCGCCCATCGCGCGGTGCCGCGCGTCGCAGACGAAACCATGTCGCTCTATGAGCGCGTCGAGGCCGTGGCGGTGGTGATCGGGGTAGAGCGCACGCGAAAGCTTCACGGTGCACAGCACCGGTGCATCGAAGCTCTGGCCTATTCGGGTGAAGGCGTTGCAGATGAATCCGTAGTCGAAGCGCGCATTGTGTGCAACGAACACCGCCCCGTCGGCAAACGCACGCACCTGGTCGGCCAACTCTGCAAAGGTCGGAGCCCCCGCCACCATCTCGTTGGTGATCCCGATCAGGCGCTGGATCATCATCGGGATGTTGGCCTGCGGGTTGACCAGGCTTTCGAAGCGCGCGACGACGTCACCGGCCTCGACCCGGATCATTGCGATCTCGGTGATCCGGTCGGTCACCGGATTGGCACCGGTGGTTTCCACATCGACCAGGACGTAGGTATCGGGCAAGGACATCAACACGCCTGCCGGGCCAAGCACCGGCCCGGCAACGAGGTAATCAGACGGTCAGCAACGCGCAGCAAACCGGCGTTTCAGTGATTGGCGTCATAGTAGTAGGGTTTGACCGGAACCTTGGCCTCACGGTCTTCCTCGGTTTGCAGCCGCTGGGGTTTGTCCCACCACAGGGCGCGGCCCTTTTTTTGCTCTTCGAGTTCCTGCGGATGCTTTGCCATCCATTCGCGCATGAACTTGGTGTGTTCAGATTCGTACATCGCCATCTTTGCCGCTCCAGACTGGTAAGCGCGAATTGTACGGCGTTGCGCGCCTCGGTGTCATTTCGGCTTGCGCCGGAGTGCCGCCGCTCGATGAAATAAACAGTCAGCCTGTAACCGACTCGTCGTAGATGATCCAGGCGGCGGTGGCGGCAAGCAACAGCGCCATGCTGTAGTTGAATACCAGCAGCGCCAGCGGATTCTTCATCCACGTGCGCATCCGGTCGCCCACCATCGCCCACAGCGCGATGCAGGGCAGATTCACCAGCGCACAGATCAGCGCCAGCCGCAGCGCGCCGTCCCAGCCGCTGCCGCGCGGCAGAAACAGAATCGCCACGTTGACCACCATCATCCAGGCCTTGGGATTCACCCACTGAAACAGCGCAGCCCCGATAAAGCCCAGAGGCCGGGCCTTGCCGCCCGCACCCGGTTGCCCAGCGTGTGCCTGCCGCCATGCCAGCCACAGCAGGTAGCTGCAGCCGGCCAACACCAAGGGCAGACGCAGCGTGTCCAGCCACACCATGATCCAGGCTATCGTGCTCGCGACCAGCATCACCTGCACGCCGTGACCAATGCTGATGCCGAGCATGTGCGGCACGGTGCGGCGAAAGCCGAAGTTCACACCGCTTGCGGCAAGCATCAGGTTGTTCGGGCCAGGGGTCACCGACATCGTTGCAACATAAGTCATCAGCGGAAGATCGATCATGGACGGCTCCTGTCTTGAACATTCGGGGGCAATCGGCCCGCGATTCGACAGTCACAGTCTGAACGCTGACGCCCAGTAGTTACAGATTCACCAAAACAAATTTATACTGGACACAGTTTGATTTGAAGGCCCCTGTAACCTTGATACATCCACTCGCCTGTAACCATCCGGCTCCCGAATCCAAATGATGCCCATCGTTACCGACTCGTCGCATTCGTACATGCGCGAACTGCCGCTCTACCAGACGCTTGCCGATGAGTTGCGCGGGGCAATGAACGACGGCCGCCTCACCGCGGGGGCACGCCTGCCGTCAGTGCGAGAGGCCGCCAAAAGCCGTGCGCTCAGCATCAACACCGTGCTCGCTGCCTATCGCCATCTCGAATCCTGCGGTCTGGTCGAGGCGCGCCCGCAGGCCGGCTACTTCGTACGGGCGCGTTTGGCCTCCCCTCCGCCGGCCCTAGCGCCGGCCCCGGGATCGGCGCGAACCGCAGAAGTCGCGGTACTCAACCGCATCACCCGGGTGGTCGCGGCGCAATCGAGCCCGGATACGATCGATCTTTCACTCGCGACCCCCCGGGGTGGCGACCTCTACCCAGGCGAAAAACTGGCCCGGCTGGTATCGGAGTTGGCACGCCGTCAACCCGCGCTGGTGAGCGACTATTCGCTGCCACCCGGCCCGCTCCGGCTGCGCCGGGAGATCTGTCGCCACGCGGCCGATCTCGGCATGGCGCTCGTACCGGAAGACATCCTGCTCACCAACGGCTGCATGGAGGCGCTGCAACTCGCGCTGCGCGCAGTAACCCGGCCAGGCGATGCGATTGCGCTCGAGTCTCCGACCTACTTCAATCTGATACCGCTCGCCGACCGCCTTGGGCTCAAGACCATAGAGTTGCCGACGCATCCGGATGACGGCCTGTCGCTCGACGCACTCGAGTTGTTGTTGTCCGAGAAGCGGGTGCAGGCGGTCGTCTGCATGCCCACAGTGCACAACCCGCTCGGCACCAGCATGCCGATTGCGGGCAAGAAGCGCCTGGCGGAACTCGCGAACCAGTATCGGATACCGGTCATCGAAGACGCGCTGTATGCCGAACTGCAGTACACAACCCCGCTGCAACCCACAGTCAAGAGCTTCGATCGCGGCGGCTGGGTGATCCTGTGTTCGTCCTACACCAAGACCCTGGCGCCCGGCCTGCGGGTGGGCTGGATGGAGGGCGGGCGTTTTCAGCGCGATCTGACCGAACTGAAGTTCTGCTCATCGGTGGCCCAGCCCGCATTGCTCGCCGAAACCCTGGGGCTGTTTCTCGAAAGCGGCGGCTATGCCCACCACCTGCGCCGCCTGCGGCGCGCCTATGCGGCCAGGATCGACCGCCTGCGCGGACTCATCGACACGGCATTCCCCACCGGCACCCGCGCCACCCTGCCCACCGGTGGTTTCCTGGTGTGGGTGGAACTGCCCGAAGGCTGCAATGCCGACGCGCTGTTCGACGCCGCACTCGCACACAACATCAGCATCACCCCCGGCAACCTGTACTCACCCAGCGGGCGCTATACCCGCCACATAAGGCTGTCGGGCTGTTACGCGTTTTCGGATCGGCATGTGCATGCGCTGATGACGCTGGGTGAGTTGGCTGCACGCCAGTGCCGATGATGACGCCTGCCGACCGGACTCAGGGCCGCAACAAGAACATCAGCACCGAAAGCGTCACCACCGACAACACCGTGGACAAAAACACAGCCGACGCAACCGTCGCCTGGCAAACCTCGTAACGCTGGGCAAACAGATAGGGCGTGATGCCTGCCGGCAACGCCGCGAGGGTGACCGCGGTCGCCACCCACAGGGGCGGCACATCGAAAACCCGGGTCGCCAGCAGCCACACCAGCAGCGGATGAACCACCACCTTGAGCAGCACCAGCACCATCGGCTCCTTGAGGTTCGCGCCCAGACTGTAGCGGGTCAGGGACGCGCCCAGCGCAAACAGCGCACAGGGTGTTGCCGCCGCCCCCAGGCTTTTGGCCACCGCATCGACCGGGCCAGGCAGATCGAACCCGGTCAGCGCAACCACCAAGCCTGCCGACAGTCCCCAGATGATGGGCGTGCTTCCGATGCTTTTCGCAAGGCTGATCAGCAACGCGCCAACCGAGTGCTTGCCCCCGAGTGCAGCTTCGATGAGGGCGGTGGTGGGCGGCAGCATCAACAGGCTGTGAAACGCGATCATCGCAAACAAGGGCAGCGCGGCTGCCTCGCCGTAGGCGGTCATGACCAGCGGAATGCCGAGCATGCCGGTATTCGAAAAACTCGCGCCCAGCCCCAGCACCGCCTGCTCGTTCAATCTGCGCGCAAACAGCGCCCGCGTCGCCAGCATGGCCAAGCCGAACACCGCGAACGCGCCGAGGTAATACGACAACAGATAGCCCAGCGGCAGCGCATCGGGCAGTTCGGCCTGAGCGATGGCACGAAACAGCAGCAGGGGGAGCGCGAAGCTGAACACAAAAACCGACAGGCCACGGTTTGCGGCCTCATCGAATACGCCCAGGCGCGCAGCGCCATAGCCGAGCCCCAGGGTACCGAATACCGGCAAAATGATCTCGAATATGATCTCCACGACGAGCCTCTATTCGCGCGCGACCAATGGCGCGAAAAGGGCGTTGGCGGCGATCATGGCTCCTGTCCGCTTTCGGCCATTTCCCTGACCTTGACCAATCGCTCTCGACTGTTCGACAAATGGGTGCGCATCGCCGCCCGCGCCGAGTCCGGATCCTGGCGGCGAATCGCATTGTAGATATCCTCATGTTCGCGATTGACACGATAGAGGTAGTCGGCAAGGTTATCGCCCACCAGTTTGGCGGTGTTGACCCTGGCACGCGGAATGATGGTCTCGCCCAGGTGTTTCATGAACTGCGAGAAATAAGTGTTGCCGGTCGCCTCCGCGATTGCCATATGAAAGCGGATGTCGGCATCGACGCAACTGGTGTTGTCATTCACGGCCGCCTGGAACGCATCCAGCGCGGCACGCATCGCCTCCAGATGTACATCGGCGCGCCGGATCGAGGCGAGTGAGGCTGCCTCGGTTTCGACGCTGATCCGCAACTCCAGAATCGCGATCACATCGCGCACGGTCATCAAGGTGTCCGGATCGATGCGCAAACCCGCCTTTTGCGCAGGTGCGCGGGCCAGCACGAAAGACCCGATTCCGTGCCGGGTTTCGATCAGCCCGGCCGCCTGCAGGCGCGATATCGCCTCGCGCACGACGGTGCGGCTTACGCCGCGCTCCTTCACGATGTCCGACTCGGTTGGCAGCTTCTCGCCCGGGCTGAGCATCCCCGATTCGATTCGCTCGGTCAGATCAGCGACCAGTTCATGTGCCAACCCTCGGGGGCGCCGCTTCTGGGGTGCATACGACACATCACGCAGCATGTCCGATTGTGTATTCATCTGGGTTTCGCGCCTCATTTCCTGAATCTCAAACCGGCTCGTCACTCGAACCGGATGCTTTATTGTATGTTGTCAGACATCTTAATCAAAGCATCATCTGCTCCCATTTACCATCCGACTGCCGGAACCGTGCCTTCAACCCAATCCGGCCACC
>JAEUNS010000357.1 GCA_016790005.1 Zoogloeaceae bacterium | reverse complement strand
CGGTCTTCGAGCAGGGCATGGGCGCGGCTGTGACCGCTCACCAGGTGTGAAGCGCCACTGCCGGCGCCCCAGCGGCGGGCGCCTTCGACCAGAGCCTCGACAATCGCCGGGTGGCTGGCGAGCCCGAGGTAATCATTGCTGCAGAACGCCAGGCGTTGCTCGACCGTGCCTGAGCGCGTGCCGACCTGCACGGCGGGCGCGCATGGCGATTCGGTAACGCGTAAAGCTCGCCACAGGCCGGCGGCCTCGCGTTCAAGCCGTTTGCGGTTCAGATGGGCGATCAGCATCGGTAGCGGGGCTGCCACGCAGCACATGGTCGAGGGTGTCGGCGGTGCGCTCGGCGAGCCAGGCTGCGCGAGGGGCGTCGAGCAGGTAGGGCGGCATCAGGTAGACCGTGCGGCCGATCGGGCGAATCAACAGTTCCCGTTCGCGGCCCGCAAGGTGAAAGCACTCGGCGAAGCGGTCGGGTAGCAAGTCCTCACACACATCGAAGGCCCAGATCATGCCGCGCTGACGAAAATGCTCGATGCGCGCGTCGCTGGCCAGCGGCGCGAGCGCGGCGGTCAGGGCGGCGGCTTGCACGCGGTTGGCCGCGATCACGTCGTCGTCGGCGAAGTGGTCGAGCACTGCGAGTGCGGCCCGACAGGCGAGCGGGTTGCCGGTGTAGGAGTGTGAATGGAGAAAGCCGCGCGCGACATCGTCGTCGAGAAAGCTGGCATAGATCTCGTCGCGGCTCAGCACCAGCGAGAGCGGCAGCGTTCCACCGGTGATACCCTTCGATAGGCAGATGAAGTCCGGCCAGACGTTCGCGCTCGCATCGTCGGGCGCGCCTGCCTGCTCGAACGCGAAGTAGCTGCCGGTGCGGCCGCAGCCCACCGCGATCTCGTCGGCGATCAGATGCACCTCGAACTCGTCGCACAACTGGCGCACGGCAAGCAGATAAGCGGGGTCATGCATCGCCATGCCGCCCGCGCACTGCACCAGCGGCTCGATGATGACCGCTGCGATGTTCGCGCCACGGGTGGCGAGCAGCGTTCGCAGATCGTCGGCCGCGCGCCGGGCCGGGCCGGCCGCATCTTCGCCCGCAAGCGCCTGGCGTGCGTCCGGTGACGCGACCATGTGGGCCTGCATCAGCAGTGGGGCGTAGGCATCGCGAAACACCTTGACATCGGTCACCGCCAGCGCGCCCAGGGTTTCACCATGGTAGCCCTGGCGTAGGCAGACGAACTCGCGCTTGTCGTGCCGGCCGCGATTGCGCCAGCTGTGGAAGCTCATCTTGAGCGCAATCTCGACTGCCGAGGCGCCATCGCTGGCATAGAAAGTATGTCCCAGCACATTGCCGGTGAGCGCCGACAGGCGCTCGGCCAACTCGACCGCCGGCGCATGGGTGCAGCCGGCCAGCATCACATGCGGAAGCCGCTCGAGCTGGTCGACGATCGCCGCCCTGATGCGCGCGTCCGAGTGGCCGAAGAGGTTGGTCCACCACGAGCTGATCGCATCGAAGTAGCGCCGACCGTCATGGTCGATCAGCCACGGGCCCTCGCCGCTGGCGATGGGCAGTGGCGGCACCACTTGGGCGCGCTGCATCTGGGTGCAGGGATGCCACACCGCCGCGAGGCTGCGGCGCTGCCAATCTGCGCTGGAGCCGTGTGGTACCTTGGTGCGGTCCAATTCTGCCGAAGGCTCGGCCTGCTTGGAATCCGTGCCGGATGAAGTCGATGCGATCACTGGGTCGTTCTGCGTTGGTGCTGTCGGTTGGGGCGGAATTTCGATGAATTTGGCTGATTATCACATAATTATGAATAATCGGCGGCAGGGTAGGCACGTTCGACTCCGCTGTCAAGCGGGTCGAGTGCAAGGGTTTACTCTTGAACAAACAATGACGAAGAGCATGCCATGACCCAATACGAAACCATCACGGCGCAAGGCGCCGCCCCGATCAAATTGTGGACCCGCGGTGTGCCGGTGGAAGACGAGGCCCGGGAACAGCTCCTGAAAACGGCGCGCATGCCCTTCATCTACAAGCACCTGGCAGTGATGCCGGACGTGCATCTGGGCAAGGGATCGACCATCGGGAGCGTGATTCCTACCGTGGGGGCGATCATCCCGGCGGCCGTGGGCGTGGATATCGGTTGCGGCATGATGGCCGCCCGCACCACGCTGAGCGCGGCCGACCTGCCGGACAATCTCTCGGGCCTGCGTTCGGCGATCGAGGCGGCGGTGCCGCATGGGCGTACGCCGGGGCGGCGCGACCAGGGTGCCTGGGAGCAACCGCCGGCCGCCGTGGACGCGATGTGGGGTGA
>JAEUNS010000304.1 GCA_016790005.1 Zoogloeaceae bacterium | reverse complement strand
CAGCCGGGCGTACTCGCTGAGCCAACTCTCGGCCGCTGCAGCCAGGCGGGTGCCTTCGGCGGTCAGGTTGAGGCTGCGCACGCCGCGCACGAACAATGCCACGCCGAGCGATGTCTCGAGCGCTTGGACCTGGCGACTGATGGCCGACTGGGTGAGGCACAGATCGGCCGCGGCACGGGTGAAGCTCAGATGCCGGGCCGCGGCAACGAATCCGCGCAGTGCATCGAGCGGGGGTAACTGGAGCAGGGTTTGATCCATGATTTTTACGCATGCATCGATGCGAATTGACCGTTTGTTCAAAGCCTAGTCGATGCCGATACTGCATGCAAGGCAGCAGTGGGACGGCGAGTGGCGCCGCACCGGGCAAGCCGGACCAGGAGGAACACATCATGAACGCAAGCAATCAAACCGTGTATTGGGACCTGGCACCGGGCGAGATCCGTGTGTTCGGCGAAATGTTCGGCGTCGAAGTGCGTTGCCTGACGGGATGCGTGTGGATGACGCAATACGGCGACGATCGCGACGTGGTGCTCGAGGCTGGGCGGGTGTTCGAGCCGGGCTTGTCGAGCGTGATCGTGATGTCGAGCACAAGCGGTGCCCGCATTGCCTTACATGGTGCCTCGACGGCGAGTCAGTCGGCGCGCGGGGTGACGAGTTGGCTGGCGCGGTTCTTCAGCCCGCGGGCGGGTTCGGCCGTGATGCGACAGCTCGAAGGGCGTTTACAGGCCGCGACCGATGCAGTGGGGCGGCGGGCTTCGTGCTGATGCGTTCGCGGACCCCTATGATCGCAGAAACGACCATAGGGGTACCCGGCCCCGGTCAGTGCAGAATCTGACCCAGGAAGGTGCGGGTGCGCTCGGACTTGGGGTTCGAGAAGAACTCTTCGGGCGCGGCCATCTCGACGATTTCGCCCTTGTCCATGAAAATGACGCGGTCGGCCACGGTGCGGGCGAAGCCCATTTCGTGGGTGACGCACAGCATGGTCATGCCGCTCTCGGCGAGGCTCACCATGGTGTCGAGCACCTCCTTGACCATTTCGGGGTCTAGCGCCGAGGTGGGTTCGTCGAACAGCATGATCATCGGCTTCATGCACAGCGCGCGGGCGATGGCGACCCGCTGTTGCTGACCACCCGAGAGCTGGCCGGGATACTTGTTGGCCTGCTCGGGGATGCGTACCCGCTCGAGAAACTGCATCGCGATCTCTTCGGCCTCGCGCTTGGGCATCTTGCGCACCCACATCGGGGCGAGGGTGCAGTTTTGCAGCACGGTCAGGTGCGGAAACAGGTTGAAGTGCTGGAATACCATGCCGACTTCGCGCCGTATGGTCTCGATCTGCTTGAGGTCGGAGGTGAGTTCGACCCCGTCCACCACGATTTTGCCGGCCTGGTGCTCCTCGAGCCGGTTGATGCAGCGGATGGTGGTCGATTTGCCTGAGCCCGAGGGGCCGCACAGCACGATCCGTTCTCCCTGGCGCACCTTCAGGTTGATGTCCTTGAGTACATGGAATTCGCCATACCATTTGTTGACGTCTTCCATCAGGATCATCTGCTTGTCGCCAAGCGCTTGGTTTTTTGCAATTTCAGTCATGAGCGGGTTCCTAACGCTTGTGGCCACGGTCCAGCCTGCGTTCGACGTGCATCGAATAGCGGGACATGCCGAAACAGAATATCCAGAAGACCAGTGCAGCAAAAACATAACCTTCGGTCGAGTAGCCCAGCCATCCAGGGTCGACGGTGGCCTGGTGGATGCTGTTGAACAGATCGAACAGGCCGATGATGATGACCAGGCTGGTGTCCTTGAACAGCGCGATGAAGGTATTGACGATGCCCGGAATCACCAGCTTGAGCGCCTGCGGCAGGATCACCAGGCCCATCATGCGCCAGTAGCCCAGGCCCATCGCGCCGGCTGCCTCATATTGACCCTTGGGAATGGCCTGCAGTCCGCCGCGCACGACTTCGGCGATGTAGGCGGCCTCGAACAGCATCACCGCGATCAGCGCACGCAGCAGCTTGTCGAATGACATGCCCTCGGGCAGGAACAGCGGCAGCATCACCGACGACATGAACAGCACCGTGATCAGTGGCACGCCCCGCCAGAACTCGATGAAGGTCACGCAGATCACCCGCACCGCAGGCATGTGCGAGCGTCGCCCCAAGGCCAGCAGAATGCCCAGCGGCATGGCACCGCCGATGCCCACGGTTGCAATGACCAGGGTCAGCATCAGGCCGCCCCACTGGCTGGTCTGCACTTCGGCCAGGCCGAACATGCCGCCAAACAGCAGGATCCACGCAACAATCGGGTAGACCAGACCGAATGCGAGGCCGTAAGGCAGCTTTTTGGGCATCGCCTTCAGGAACAGCGGAAGTGCCCCGACGATTGCGAGCAGCACGGTGAGGTTCACCCGCCAGCGTAGTTCTTCCGGGTAGAAGCCGTACATGAACTGCCAGAACCGCACCTTGATGAACACCCAGCAGGCGCCGCCACTGGTGCAGGCCTCGCGGCTGGTGCCATTCCAGTCTGCATCGATGAACGCCCAGCGTATGGCCGGCGGTATCAGCACCCAGATCAGATAAATTGCGGCAAAGGTGAGCAGGGTGTTGAACCAGCTCGAGAACAGGTTGGCACGAATCCATGCAACCGGGCCGACCGACATCGACGGCGGTGGCAGACTCGGCTTGAATGTGTGGGTCGTCATCGCACTGCTCTCCTATCGCTCGATCAGCGCGATGCGCTTGTTGTAGATGTTCATCAGGAAGGAGATCGTCAAGCTGATCGTGAGATAGACCGACATCGTGATCGCGATGGTCTCGATTGCCTGGCCGGTCTGGTTGAGTACGGTGCCGGCAAACAGCGAAACGAGGTCGGGATAGCCGATCGCTGCAGCCAGCGAGGAGTTCTTGACCAGGTTGAGGTACTGGCTGGTGAGCGGCGGAATGATGACCCGCATCGCCTGCGGAATGATCACCAGGCGCAACATGTGTTTCGGGCGCAGTCCAAGGGAGCGTGCGGCCTCGGTCTGGCCGTGGCTGACCGACTGGATACCTGATCGCACCGTCTCGGCGATGAATGCGGCGGTGTAGATCGACAGTGCGAGGGTGATCGCGAACAACTCGGGGATGACCACCATGCCGCCGACGAAATTGAATCCGCGTAGCTCAGGCAACGTCCAGTTGAAGGGCTTGCCGAACACCAGGATCGATAGCCCCGGCAGTACGACCAGCAGGGCCAGGGACGAGAAAAACACCGGAAACTCCTGGCCGGTCGTGATCTTGAGCGCGCGCGCGCGTCGCGCAAGCTCCCAGGAGCCGCCAAGTGCAAGCAGGACGCCGAACGCAAAAGGCCAGAAGGCCACGGTCATCGTGGGTTCGGGCACATAGAGGCCACGAATGTTCAAAAAGAAAACGTCGGATATCGCCAGGCTGTCTCGCGGCGCGGGCATGGCGCGCAGCACTGCGAAGTACCAGAAGAAGATCTGCAGCAGCGGCGGGATGTTGCGAAAGATCTCGATGTAGACCGCAGCGAGCCGGCTCATCAGCCAGTTTGGCGACAGGCGTGCAATGCCGATGATGAAGCCGAGGATGGTCGCGAAGAAAATACCCAAAACCGAAACAAGCAGGGTATTGAGCAGGCCAATGAAGAAGACACGGCCGTAGGTGTCGGTTGGTGCGAACTCGATCAGCGACTGCAGGATCCCGAAGCCGGCGGTGTTGTTCAAGAACGCGAAGCCCGACGTAATGCCACGTTGGGCAAGGTTGGTCTGGGTATTGTGGAAGAGGTACCAGCCGATGCCCACCACGGCGCAGACCGACAGCACCTGAAACAGCAGCGCGCGGGCTTTGGGGTCGGTCAGCATGGAACCACTGGACGGCTTTACGCCGGTCGAATTCGGCATGTGGCTTCTCGCTTGAATGAATCGAAAGAACCACCGTCGCGAGACGGTGGCTCTAGGCGTGACGCTTAGCGAACCGGCGGAGCGTACTGCAGGCCGTCGGCGTTCCACAGCGCATTCTGGCCACGAGCGATCTTCAACTCGCTGCCCGCGCCAACGTTGCGCTCGAACATCTCGCCGTAGTTACCCACCTGTTTGACGATCTGCAAGGCCCAGTCCTTGGCCAGCTTGAGATCCTTGCCATATTCGCCTTCGACGCCGAGCAGACGACGTGCATCCGGATTGGCCGAAGACTTGGCCATCGCCTCGACATTGGCGGAAGTCAGGCCGAGCTCTTCGGCGTTGATCATCGCGAACAAGGTCCAGCGTACGATGTTGAACCACTCGTCGTCACCCTGGCGCACCACGGGGCCGAGCGGCTCCTTGGAGATCACTTCCGGCAACACCACGAATTCGGCCGGATTCGCCAGTTTGATCCGCTGGGCGTAGAGTTGTGACTGATCCGAAGTCAGCACATCGCAGCGGCCGGCCTCCAGCGCGGTGACGGTTTCGTCGGACTTGTCGTAGGTGATCGGGGTGTACTTCATGCCATTGGCACGGAAGTAGTCGGTCAGGTTGAGCTCGGTGGTGGTACCGGCCTGGATGCACACCGCGGCGCCGTCGAG
>JAEUNS010000300.1 GCA_016790005.1 Zoogloeaceae bacterium | reverse complement strand
CGAACGCTATCTGCAGGAACACGGCGACTACCCGCGTGCCATCGGTTTGTCGGTGTGGGGTACGGCCACGATGCGCACCGGCGGCGACGACATCGCCCAGGCCTTTGCGCTGATCGGGGTACGGCCGAAATGGGCCGACGGCAGTCATCGGGTGAGCGATTTCGAGATCCTGCCGATGTCGCTCTTCGATCGTCCGCGCATCGATGTCACCTTGCGCGTGTCGGGTTTCTTTCGTGATGCCTTCGCCAACGTCATCCGCCTGTTCGATGCCGCGGTGCAGGCGGTGGCCGAACTGGACGAGTCGGAAGAGGTGAACCCGATCCGTGCCCGCATTGCGCGCGAAGCCGCCGCGCTGCACATGGAGGGTTTGTCGGCACCGGACGCTCGTCGCCAGGCCGGCCATCGTGTGTTCGGCGCCCGACCCGGTGCCTATGGCGCCGGCCTGCAGGGCCTGATCGACAACCGCCAGTGGAGCAGCGATGCCGATCTGGCGCGGGCCTATCTCGAGTGGGGCGGCCACGCCTACGGTCAGGACGATTACGGCAGCCCTGCCGGCGACAGCTTCGGCCGCCGCATTGCCGGCATCGAACTGGTGATGCACAACCAGGACAACCGCGAGCATGACCTCCTCGATTCCGACGATTACTACCAGTTTCAGGGCGGCATGAGCGCCGCCGTGCGCCACTTGTCGGGCGAACAGCCGGCGATGTATTTCGGCGACCACAGCAATCCCGGTGCGCCGCTGATCCGTTCGCTGGAAGAAGAGATCAGCCGCGTCGTGCGCAGCCGCGTCACCAACCCCAAGTGGATCGCGGGCGTGAAGCGCCATGGCTACAAGGGGGCGCTGGAAATGGCCGCCACCGTCGATTACCTGTTTGCCTACGACGCCACCGCACGCGTGGTGCGCGACGACCAGTACGCGCGGGTCACCGATGCCTGGCTGGAAGACCCCGACACCCGCGACTTTCTCCAGCGCCACAACCCCGACGCGCTGGGCGAGATCTGCGAGCGCCTGCTCGAAGCCATGGACCGCGGCCTGTGGCAGTCACC
>JAEUNS010000024.1 GCA_016790005.1 Zoogloeaceae bacterium | reverse complement strand
GGCTGAATACATCGAAGAGGAGATCGGCCATGAGGAGTGGATCCTCAACGACATCGCCGCGGCCGGGGGCGACGCGGCGGCAGTGCGCGCGAGCCGGCCCGAGCTGCCGGCCGAGCTGATGGTTGCCTATGCCTACGATCTGGTCAATCGGGGCAATCCGGCCGGTTTCTTCGGCATGGTGTTCGTGCTGGAAGGCACCAGCGTGGCACTTGCATTGCTGGCTGCCGACAAGATCCAGCGATCGCTGAAACTGCCGGATGCGGCATTCTCGTACCTGCGCTCGCACGGGACGCTCGATCAGGAGCACACCCAACATCTCGCAAGCCTGGTGAACGCGATGACTCCCGAAGACCAGGCCGAAGTGCTGCGCTGCGCCCGGGTTTTCTACCGGCTGTATGGCGATGTTTTTCGTGGCCTGCCCACCGCGGACGAGACATCATGCAGCTGAACAACGCGCGCATTCTGCTGACCGGCGCCAGCGGCGGCCTGGGGCAGGAACTCGCCCGCCAGCTGGCGACAGCAGGGGCCAGCTTGTTGCTTGCGGGTCGTGACGATGCCCGCCTGGCGAAGCTCACCGACGCGCTCGGCGGCGACTGCCGATACGTGCGTGCCGACCTCAACCACTCGGAAGGCATCGCCGATGCGGCCGGTGCGGCGCGCGAGTTCGAAGTCAACGTGCTGATCAACAACGCCGGCATCGGCAGCTTTGGCCTCTACGCCGAGCAGCCCTGGCCGAGCGTCGAGCAGGTGCTGGCAACCAACCTCGAAGCGCCGATGCGGCTCACCCATGCGCTGCTGCCATGGTTGCAGGCCCGTCCCCTGGCGGCGATCGTGAACATCGGCTCGACCTTCGGCAGCCTGCCTTTTCCGGGGTTTGCTGCCTATTCCGCGGCCAAGGCCGGCCTACGCGGATTTTCTCAAGCCCTGCGCCGCGAGCTTTCAGACTCGCAAGTCGCGGTGATCCATCTCGCGCCGCGCGCGATCGACACGCCACTCAATGACGAAGCGGTGAATGCGCTCAACCACGCGCTCAAGAACCACAGCGACAGCCCCGCGACAGTTGCGCGCCAGATCGTCGCGGCGCTCGCGCATGGCCGCAGCGAGCGCCATTTCGGTTTTCCCGAGCGCCTGTTCGCCTGGATCAATGGTGTCGCCCCGGCGCTGATCGACCATGCCCTGGCGAGCAAACTGCCGCTCGTCAGGCAGTTTGCCGCCTCCCGTCAATCCTGAAAGGAATCGCCATGAAAGGCATGTACACGCTTCGCATTCTCGCGCTCGGCCTCATCGTCGCGTTCGCCGCACCGGTGCACGCGGCTTCGCCCGACGAACTGATCACGCCGATCCAGACACGCTGGGCAGAGATCAAGTATCAGGAACCCGAAAAGGATCAGGCCGAGCAATATCACGCGCTGGCGCTCGAGGCCCACGCACTGCTCGAGCGCAATCCCGACAGCGCCGAAGTGCTGATCTGGGAAGGTATCGTGCTATCGAGCGAGGCCGGTGCCAAGGGCGGCTTAGGCGCCTTGTCGCTCGCCAAACAGGCACGCGAAAAGCTCGAGAAGGCGCTCGAACTCAATGACCTGGCGCTCAACGGCTCTGCCTACACCAGCCTCGCAACCCTGTATGCCAAGGTGCCCGGCTGGCCGATCGGGTTTGGTGACGAAGAACGCGCCGAGAACTACTTCAAGAGATCGCTGGCGATCAATCCGGCCGGGATTGACCCGAACTTCTTTTACGCCGAGTATCTGATCGAACATGAACGGGTGAATGACGCACGCGTCCATCTCGACAAGGCTCTGATCGCGCCGCCGCGCCCGGGACGCGAACTCGCCGATGAGGGGCGTCGTGCCGAGATCAAGGCGCTACTCGCAACACTCGACAAGGATGCGAAATAATTGCGTGCGTTGCTGGTTGAAGACGATGCCTTGCTCGGCGACGGTATTCGTGCCGGCCTGAAGCTCGCCGATTTCGCAGTCGATTGGGTGCGCGACGGCGATATGGCAACACGCGCGCTGCTCGATCACGCCTACGACATCTGCGTGCTCGACCTGGGCCTGCCGCGCCGCGACGGCCTCACGCTGCTGCGCGAACTCCGCGCTCGTGGCAGCAAGCTGGCGGTGCTGATTCTGACCGCGCGTGACTCCCGCGAAGACATCATCGCCGGGCTCGATGCCGGCGCCGACGACTACCTGACCAAACCCTTCGACCTGGGCGAACTGCAGGCACGCCTGCGCGCACTGGTGCGGCGTGCAGGCGGCGTGGCCAGCCCGACCCTGGAGCATGCCGGGGTGGTGCTGGACCCGGCCAGCCGCAGGGTCAGCGCCCAGGGTGTACCGATCACGCTTTCGGCGCGCGAGTACGCGCTGCTGCTCGATCTACTCGGACACAAGAACCACATCCGCACCCGAGCCCAACTTGAAGAGAGCCTTTACGCCTGGGGCGAAGAGGCCGAGAGCAATACGGTCGAGGTCTATATCCACCGCCTGCGCAAGAAGCTCGGTACCGATTTCATTCGCACCCTGCGGGGCGTCGGCTACCAGTTGGGTGAAGCCGGCTGATGACCGGACCGCTGTTCGCGCCGCGCGTGCGCTCCCTGCGGCGACGCCTGCTGCTTTCGGTATCGATCGGTACGCTGGTGTTGTGGGCCGCTGCCGCTGCGCTGAGCTACGGCCAAGCACAGCATGAAGTCCAGGAGCTGATGGACGCCCAGATGGCGCAGTCAGCGGCATTGCTGCTCACACTCGCGACCAAGGCACCCGCCTCGCTGGATGGCGTCGCGGCCAACATGGCCAGCCTGCGCGGCGCGAGCGATGGCAACAATGAACTGACGCTCGAATTTCAAGTGGGCCGCTCCGACGGCAGCGTCGTGGTGCGCTCGCCACTTGCGCCCATGGTTTCGCCCGCCGGCACACTCGGCTTTGCCGACTTCAACGACGGCAAGGAACAATGGCGCGGCCTGATGCTTGCGACCGGCGATGGCAGCTACCGCATCCAGGTTGCCCAGTCGATTCGCCTGCGTGATCAGGAGGCGCTCGAGATCGCAGCGAAGACCGTTTTGCCGCTGGGGCTGTTCATCCCGCTGTTGCTGGCGCTGATCTACTATGCCGTGCGACGTGCGCTCAAGCCGCTTGACGATCTGGCCACCGAGGTTTCGGCACGTTCTT
Source organism: Zoogloeaceae bacterium (assembly GCA_016790005.1). Taxonomy (GTDB): domain Bacteria; phylum Pseudomonadota; class Gammaproteobacteria; order Burkholderiales; family Rhodocyclaceae; genus UBA2357. Next base: position 863 of record JAEUNS010000024.1, on the reverse strand, counting down.
CCGAAAACCTTCATCCACTTACCAGCACACAGGTTCCGCGTGAGGCGCAGCCGCTGGTCGACGCACTCAATCGGCTGTTGCTGCGCCTTGGCACCACGCTCGACAACGAACGCCGCTTCACCGCCGACGCAGCGCATGAGTTGCGCACGCCTCTGGCCGCAGTCAGGGTCCAGGCCCAGGTTGCGCTCGCCAGCCACGGCGAGGCCGAACACCAGCATGCCCTCCGCCAAGTGATCGCGGGCACCGACCGGGCCACCCGCCTGGTCGAGCAACTCTTGCGCCTCGCCCGACTCGATCCACTGGCCCGCCTGCCAAACCAGGAGACCCTGGATCTCGCCCGACTTGCGCGCACTGCGGTCGACGAGGCATGCGCAACATCGCCGGAGGGTAGCCGACATCTTGGCCTCGCGATCGATGCGGATCCGCTACCGGTCGTCGGTAGTCAGGATTTGCTCGCGATCGCCCTCCGAAACCTGATCGACAACGCCCGGCGCTATACCCCGCCGGAGAGTGTGATCACCGTGTTCGTCAGGCTGGAGAGCGGCCTTCCCGTCATGGGGGTCATGGACGACGGGCCGGGCGTGCCAAACGAAGAATTGCCCAAACTGATCGAACGCTTCTATCGCGGGCGCGAAACGAGCGCTGAAGGAAGCGGGCTTGGGCTGGCGATCGTTCATCGGATTGCACAATTGCATGATGCTCGACTGGAAATCAGTAAGCTTGAAGGCGGCGGTTTCATGGCCCAGCTACGTTGGAGTAGTGCGGCAACGGCCAGGAATGGTTGACGAATCTGCTTGGCCTCTCTTATGCACGCCATAGCCAGGTGCTCTTCGCCCGAATGAACCCACTACGCTGCCTGACGC
>JAEUNS010000222.1 GCA_016790005.1 Zoogloeaceae bacterium | reverse complement strand
CTTCTGCGCGCTGGCCTTCGCCGAGCGCATCCTGTCGAAAAAGCCGGATACACGCATCCTGATGGTGGAGCGCGGCCCATTCTTCCTCCCTGAACACTTCCAGAATCTCCCGATTCCCTATCAGCACACCCTCGGCGGCCTGTCCGAGACCTTCCCGTGGACCCTCTCCAGCCAGACAGCCGCTCAGCCAGCAGGACATATCAGCTGGCAGCACGGCATGGTGCCCTTCTTCGGCGGCCGCAGCATCATGTGGAGCGCCTGGTGCCCCCGGCCCACCCGCGATGAGATGGCTTTCTGGCCAAAAGAGATCATCGCCGCTGCCGAGGCCCGCTTCGCTTCGGCCGAGCAACTGCTCAACGTGGTGCCCGCCGACAGGATCGACGACTTTTCCGATCCTGCACTGCAGAGTTACATCGAAAGCCAGCGGCCGACCTACGGCGTCATGCAGACTTCGCTGCAGGACCTGCTGGCAAAGAACCTCGAGCGTATCGAATCGGCGACCCGCTCTATGGCTGCGCCCCTCGCGGCGGGGACCGGTAGAGCGGGCGGAGTCGACTTCGCCAAGTTTTCGACCCCCGCGTGCATCCTGGAGCTGGCCCAGAAACAGGCTGATCTGGCGAAACAGCAGAAAGGCAGTCCGCTACGGATCGTCACGAACTGCATCGTCAACCGGATTCACGAGCAAAACGGCGTGGCCACCGCGCTGGACACCTCGCGCGGCGTGATCAACGTAGGCGACGCCAAGCTGATCCTGGCCATGGGCACCTTGCCGCCCACCACGCTCTTGCTCAATTCCTTCCCCCAGATGAAACGGGCCGGGGACCGCTTCACGGCGCACTTCATCACCTCGGTGGTCGCCCGCGTGCCCCGCAAGGATTTCGATTTTGGCGCGCAAATCGGCGAGTTGGAGCTTGCGGCGATCTATCTGGCGGGCAAGAACAAGACGAACGACATGCAGTACCACGTGCAGCTTTCTGTCCTCTCTGACCGGAAGCCGGAGAAAAATGCCCGCAAAGCGGCACGCTGCATGCCCGATGTGGTGGCGACGGCCTCGATGGCGCAGTTGCTTTCATCCGAGGACCATCTCGTCTTCGTCTGTGCCGTGCTGGGCGAGATCGACTTCCGCAATACGAACAACTATTTCCGCCTGAATGGCGAGGCGGACCCGACGACCAACGTGACCCTGCAGGTGCTCGCCAGCGAAAACGACGAAATGACCTGGGACACCATGGACGAAGGCACATTTCAGATGATGGAACGCGTCTTTGCCCCGCACGGAAACGTCGAGTACTGGCATGGTGATCCCGACACCGGAAGCTGGTCGTCGGCGCGACCCAGTGAAGCGGAGCGGCGAGTCGGCGGTCTGGTGCACGAGGGTTCCACGCTGTGGATCGGCGATGGCGATGACGGCGTGGTGGGACTCGACTATCGCCCCAACGGCGTGGAGAACGTCTATGTTACGGGCGGCGCCCTATGGCCGGCCAGTGGCTCCTGGAATCCCACCATGACCATGGTGGCCCTGACCCAGCACCTCGCTGATCAGCGCCTTGGCCTGTGTTCAGGCACCCCCGGTTCGGAGGCTTGAACGATGAACACCTCTGACCCCAACAATCAGATGCTCCCGACCGATCCCGCCATGGGCGTGGGCGATGTACTCGACAAGGCGGATGGGCTCTATTTCTGTATCAAGAATCAGGACTCGGTCTTTCTGTGGGTCAACCAGAACTTTGCGGATCTGGTGGGACAACGCAAGGAGGACCTGATCGGCACCGCCGACGACCGCGCCGCCCATGTTGCGCACGACAAGGCAGTGATGGCCAGCGGGCAGCCCCTTCTGAACTTTCACGAGACCATCGACGTGCCCGCACCGGGGGGCGGCACGATGGCACTGGAGATCGTGACCCAGAAGGGCCTGCTGCGGGAAAAAGGAGGAACGGCGATCATCGGCATCACGGTGTGCTTCTCCAAACGCTACCCCGCAGCGGATCAGGAGGCAGAGGAGCTGATCTGCAAGCTCAAGCTCACCCCCACCGGCGTCGGCGGCCATTTCGCGCCCGGCCCGGGCAGCGTCGACGGAGTTCTCGCTGCCTCCTTGCCCGATCGTTTCGTCGGTGATCGTCGTTTCTACTCGAGCAACTATTACCTGCTGAAGCAGGGAGAACTGCTGCGCCTGCACGCCCTGAACCAGGACGAACAATGGTTCTACCACCAGGGAAGTGCGATCCGCCTGCACATTTTTTCATCGGACGGCAACTACACGACGATCGACGTTGGTGCCGATCTCGATCAGGGGCAGGTACTCCAGGCGGTGGCGCCGCATGGTCATTGGTTCGGCGCCGAGCTCCTGGGCCCTGGCTATGTGCTGGTGAGTTGCAGTCTGGCGCCCGGCTACGATGGCCGCGACAGTTTTGACCCCAGCCCCGATCAGCTTGCGGCCCTCAAGAAGACCTTCCCCGCACAGGCTGAACTTCTGCAGAGGCTTGGCCCCACGAAAGT
>JAEUNS010000220.1 GCA_016790005.1 Zoogloeaceae bacterium | reverse complement strand
TCATGAATCTTGAAAAGGTCATTTTCGGTTTCTTCATCCTGCTGGCGGCCACGCTCAACTTTGGCTTCTTCGTCGGCGACATCAGCAATCCCGATCACCACGACATTTATGAACTCTTTGCCGCCATCGTGGTGAGCCTGGTTGCGACCGTGCTCAAGTTTGGCGACCGGACCCAGATTGGCGCGGTGCAGTTATCGACCAGTCTGGTAGCCGACCTGCAACTCATCGCCGCGGCCATGGTGTGGGGCTATGCAGTGCATGTCAGCAGTGCCGGCCTCACCCCCGAGATGACCGCCCGCATCGTGTCGCTGTCGGGTGGTGCCCTGTTCGCAAACGTCGTGTCGGTTGTGTTCCTGATCGTCGAAACCATCATGCAGCGGCGTTGATCGCACGGGCGTCGAAGCATGCAACCACTGGCGCGCCACCACAGCATCTTCTTTCTCATCATGCGGCGCCTGCGCGCGCCGCTGGTCTTGCTGATCGTGATCATGGCGATCTCGGTGCTGGGCCTCACCCTCGCACCGGGGCCGGTCGACGAAAGCGGCAACGTCGAGCGCCTGAGCTTTTTTCACGCGTTCTACTTCATGAGCTACACCGCCACCACGATCGGCTTTGGCGAGATTCCCTACTCGTTCTCCGACCAACAGCGCCTGTGGGCCATTCTGACCATCTACATGTCGGTGATCGGCTGGGCGTATACGCTCGGCACCGTGTTCTCGCTGCTATCCGACCGCAACCTGCAGCAGGCGATTAACACCCAGCGTTTTCTGCGCGCAGTACAACGCCTGCGCGAACCCTTCTACCTGGTGTGTGGCTATGGCGAAACCGGACGGCTGATCTGCGAGGCGCTCGACCAGATGCGCTTCAGAATGGTCGTGCTCGAACTCGACGAGGGACGTATCGGCGACACCGAGTTGCAGAATTACCATGCAGATGTCCCGGCACTGTGCGCCGACGCGCGCAACCCCGAGATCCTCGAGTATGCCGGCCTCAGGCATCCGCATTGCGCCGGCGTGCTGGCACTGACCAACGACGACAACGCCAACCTCGCCATCGCGATCGCCGCGCGCCTGCTCGCGCCCCGCTTGCCAACCCTGTGCCGCGCAGAGTCACGTGAAACAGCGGCCAACATGGCATCCTTTGGCACCCGCCACATCATCAACCCGTTTGAGAAGTTCAGCGAATACCTGGCCCTTGCACTGCACTCACCTGCGGCATGGCAGTTGTTGATCTGGCTGACCAGCCTGCCCGGCACCACCGTCGAGCGCCACCGCGACCCACCGCGGGGCGAGTGGATACTGTGCGGCCACGGGCGCTTCGGCCGCTTCGTCGTCGAGGCGATGGAGCAAGAGGCGATTCCGGTCACCATCATCGACAAGGAGGCACCACAGGATTTCGAGCATCGCTGGGTTCAGGGTGATGGCACGGTGGCCGAAACCCTTTTGAGCGCGGGCATCGAGCCGGCCGCAGGCGTAATTGGCGGCACCAGCAGCGATGTCGATAATCTGTCGATCGCAGTCACGGCACGCGAACTCAACCCGGATCTGTTCGTGATCCTGCGCCAGAATCAGATTGCCAACAACGCCTTGTTCGACGCCTTCGACGCTGATGTGATCATGGTGCCGAGCAAGATCATTGCGCACGAGTGTCTCGCGATACTCACGACCCCGTTGCTGGTCCCTTTTCTGAACGAAATGAAAAGCCGCGAGCACGAATGGTGCACCGATCTCGTTACCAGGCTCACCGACCGTTTTGGCTGGGACGTACCAACCGTCTGGAGCGAGCGAATTAACGTCAGCCGCGCACCCGCGCTATACCGGCGATTGATGCGCGGCGTCGAGATTCGGCTGTTCGACATCACCCTTTCGCCGGCCAACCGCGACGAACGGCTCGAGATGCAGATTCTGTTTCTGCATCGCGACGATGACCACCACTTGGTGATGCCTGACGAACGCACAAAGATACGGGCCGGCGACGAGATTCTGCTCGTGGGTAATGCAAGTGCCCGCAGCCAGCTGGACCTCACCCTCAGTAATGAATACGCACTTCACTATGTGCTGACAGGCATCGAGTTGCCCCGCGGCTGGATCTGGCAGCGCTTGTTCAAACCGGCGCCCACACCCCGATGAAACGAGCCGAGCATGCCTCACGCCCCTCCATCTCACTCGGCGGGCGGCTCTTCCAGGCATATCTTGGTCTGGCCGAAGACGACCGACTGGCCGGCACGCAGCTTGGCGCGTTTGCGCGACTCGATGCGCCCGTCGACCGTCACCTGGCCGGTCTCGACTGCGGCATGG
>JAEUNS010000212.1 GCA_016790005.1 Zoogloeaceae bacterium | reverse complement strand
GTCGGCGACAGCACCGAAAACACCGCCCTGCATCCTGACCATGCTGATCGCCGCTGCATGATTGGCGGGGTCGGTCGCGCCGCAACAGTCTTCCAGAATCAGGCACTCGAAGCCGCGGTCGTTGGCCTCGCGCATGGTCGTATGCACACACACGTCGGTGGTTATTCCGGTGAGGATGATGTTGCGAATGCCCGCCCGGTGGAGCAGCAACTCGAGGTCGGTGGCATAGAACGAACCCTTGCCCGGTTTGTCGATGATGGGCTCACCGGGTAGCGGAGCGAGTTCTGGAATGATCTCCCAGCCCGGCTCACCGCGCACCAGGATGCGCCCGCACGGCCCCTCGTCACCAATGCCGGCACCGATCCGGCGCGAGCGCCAGCGCTTGTTGGCCGGCAGATCGCTCAGGTCCGGGCGATGGCCTTCGCGGGTGTGGATCACGGTGTAAGCCTTGGCACGCATTGCTGCAAGCACGCTCCTGATTGGGGCGATCGGGGCGCGCGTCAGCGCGAGGTCGTAACCCATCTTGTCAACATAACCGCCCTCGCCGCAGAAATCGGTCTGCATGTCGATGACGATCAGGGCGGTGTTGTCGGGCCGCAGATCAGCATCGAAGGGCCACGGATAAGGGCTCGCGTTGATCACGGTCATAGGAAGCTCTCTACATTCGACGGCGTCGGCAAGGCGTTGCGGCTGAAATCGGTGGAATGCATCATTCGGCAGTCCCTCACTTGGTGATCGAAAGTTCGCCCGGCGCACCGGCCATCACCCGCGTAGGCGACGAGGTCACGAAGAGCAGGCCCAGGGTGAACACATAGGGCGCAGCATAGAAGAGGTAATAGCCCTGATTGATGCCGACCGATTGGAGTGCCGGACCGAGCGCGCCCGCGCCGCCGAACAGCAGCGCAGCCCAGAAGCAGCCCAGCGGATTCCAGCGCGCAAAGATCACCAGCGCGACCGCCATCAGCCCCTGCCCGGACGAGATGCCCTCGTTCCAGCTCCCGGGGTAGTAGAGCGAAAGATAGGCGCCACCGATACCGGCAAGCGCATCACCGGCGGCGGTGGCCAGCACTCTTGCAAGGGTCACGTTCAGGCCCATGGCCCGCGCGGCGTCGGCACTGTCGCCCACCGTCCGGATGATCAGGCCGAGGCGGGTGGTGCGAAACATCCACCACATCGCAAACGCCAGCCCGGCACCGATGAAGAACAGTACGTTGATCTTCAGTGCCGCCCGCACCTGGGGCACGTCCGACCACCGGCCGAGCTCGATCGACGGCAGGCCTGGGGCCACCGGCTGGATGAAGCCCTTGCCGAAGAAAAACGCGAGCCCCATGCCCAGCAGCATCATCGCAATCCCGATCGCGATGTCATTGACCCGCGGCAGCGAACACAGGATGCCGTGAATCAAGCCGAACAACGCCCCCGCCAGCGCACCGGCCAGTATGCCGACCCACGCCGAGCCGCTCAGATAGGAGACGGCATAACCCGACATCGCGCCAAACACCAACGTGCCTTCGAGCCCGAGGTTGATCCGACCCGCGCGCTCGGTCAGGCACTCGCCCAGGCTCACGAACAGAAACGGCGTCGATACCCGGATCGCACCACCGAGAATCGCCAGCGGAACGGCCCACAGTCCAAGGTCGGTCTCGTTCATGGCCTGCTCCAGCGCTCGGGATTGAACATGCGTAGGCGCCCGTAAAGGGTTTCGCTCACCAGGATCGCGATGAACACGAAGCCCTGCAGCACCAGCACGGTTGCATCGGGCAGGCCCATGCGGCGCTGAATCAGCCCCGACGAAGCCTCGAAACCGGCCAGCATGATCGCCACCGGGATGATCACCAGCGGGTTGTGGCGCGCCAGAAAGGCCACCAGGATCGCCGTGTAGCCGTAGCCGGCCGCCAGCGACGCATTCGCCGAACCATGTACCGCTGCCACCTCGAACATCCCGGCGAGCCCGGCGAACGCGCCCCCCAGGGCGGTGAAAGCCACCACGAGCCTACCGACCGCCAGGCCCTGCACCTGGGCCGCGCGCAGATTGCCACCGGCGATCCGCGCAGCGAAACCCCAAGTGGTCCGCTCGATCAGCACCCATGACAGCACGCACGCAATCACGCCGACCAGCAAGCCCCAATGCACCCCGATCTCGGGAATCAGGCCGACCCGGAAGTCGGCATCAAGTGCCAGCGTCGACGGCTTGTTGAGGCTGGCTGGATCGCGCAGCGGGCCTTCGACCAGATGATTCATCAGCGCGATCGCCACATACGCCATCAGCAGGCTCGCGATGGTCTCGTTCACCCCGCGATAGTGGCGCATCGCACCCACCGCGCCGATCCACAGCCCGCCCGCGACCGCCCCGGCAATCGCGAGCAAAGGCAAGGCAATGGCCGCCGATACATCACCCAGCAACATTGCCACGCCGGCCGCAGCGACCCCACCCAGCACGATCGCGCCCTCGCCGCCGATCACCACCAGGCCCAGCCGGGCCGGCAAAGCCACGCACAAGGCCGCCAGCAGCAACGGAGATGCGCGCGACAAGGTGTTCTGCCACGAAAACCCACTGCCGAAAGCGCCGAGGTAGACCAGTTGGTAAAACTGAACCGGCGACTTGCCCACCGCCAGCAGAAACAGCGCGAACACCAACAGGCCCGTCAGCAAGGCCAGCACTGGCAAGACCACGGCTTCAGCGCTGCGCGCCCAGGGCGCCAGCCGCTGCAACATGTCGGCACGCGTTCGCCGCCCGGACAACGCCATCACGAGTTCGCTCATCGAGATACCCCCGATCCGCTTGCGGGCTTGATCACGCAGTCGAACCGATCACCCCTTCCACCAGGTAGTTCATCGACTCGAGCTCGACATCGCTCTCCTTGAAGGCCTGGCCTGCCGACACGATCTCATTGCCGCGGTTGTCCTTCATCGGCCCCGTGAAGGCCGAGAACCCACCCGCGAGAATCCTCGCTCGGGTCGCCTCGAACTGTGCCCGCCCCGCTTCCGGCACCGCCGGCCCGAGCGGACTCATCTTGATGAAGCTCTCGGCCAACCCGCCACGCACGAAGTTCGGAATCGCCTCGCCAGCCTGCATCGACTTGACCATCGCGGTATAGACGCTGGCCCAGTTCCACTCCGCACCGGTCAGGTACCTGGCGGGTGCGAGCGCACTCTGGTCGGCGTGATAGCCGCACACGAAGCAATTCCTTGCGGCAGCCGTTTCGATCACCACCTTGGGGCCATCGACATGACAGGTAATCACATCGCAGCCCTGATCCGCCAGCGCATTGGTCGCCTCGGCCTCACGCACCGCCATCGACCACTCACCGGTGAAAATGACCTGACAGGTGATTGTCGGATCAACCGAGCGAGCCCCCAGGAGAAACGAGTTCACATTCAACAACACCTGCGGAATCGGCTTGGCCGCGACAAAGCCGATCTTCCTGCTCTTGGTGGCATGGCCGGCGGCAACGCCGTTCAGATACTGGCCCATACCGATATAGCCAAAGTACGAACCGACATTGCGCGGATGCTTGTCGGCCGACCAGAGTCCGCCACAGTGCTGAAAACGCAGGTCCGGATACTTCGGCGCCAAAGCCAGAATGTGCGGATCGAAGTAACCGAACGAGGTCGGAAAAAGCAGCGTCGCACCATCGAAGCGAATCATCGACTCGAGGGTGTTTTGCACATCGACGGTTTCAGCGACGTTTTCCTCCTCGATCACGGTGACGCCTTCCATCTTCCGGACCGCAGCCGCACCCTCTGCATGCGCCTGGTTGTAACCGAAATCATCCTTTGGCCCGACATACACGAAACCGACGGTGATCGCCGCGGCATGGGCAGACGCTATCGGCAACATGCCCAACGCACCCAAGCCGGCCAGCCCGGCAGTCGATTGCAGGAATCTGCGACGCGGAAAGGAATTCGAATGTGACACTGAGGGCTCCTTGTCTGAAAGAGGTCACGCCGTGGCGCCTGAACCAGATCGTTTGTCTGGTCACAAGTGTCCGGAATGCCGGCTTTCGTGTCTTCTGCTATCTTTGCATGGTAGCGATGCAAAAAATGCAGCACTCCGATAAGGTCCTCCGATGCGTCACAATTTCACCCTGCGCCTGATCGATGCGATTGCGAGGGCCGGATCCATACGCCGCGCTGCTGAGACCCTGTCAATCACCTCGACGGCCCTGAACCGCCGATTGCTGGCATTCGAGGATGAGCTGGGGGTTCCGATCTTCGAGCGCCTGCCGCGCGGGGTGCGGCTGACCGCCGCCGGTGAGGTCGTCATTCACCATGCCCGCCTGCAGATGTCGGACATGGAGCGTGTGCGCTCGCACATCGCCGATCTCTCGGGCGAGCGCCGCGGGCATGTTTCGATTGCATGCTCGCAGGGGCTGCTGCCCTATTTCATGCCGCAACAGATCGCTCGCTATCGTGCCGAACATCCGGCCGTGACCTTCACCGTTGCATTGCGCGACCGCGAAGCCGCCGAACAGGCGCTTACCGACCACTCGGCCGACATCGCCCTGGTGTTCGAGCCGAACCGGCTCGCCGAATTCCATACCCTAGTGACCGTACGCCAGCCGGTTTGCGTCGTGATGGCCAGCGATCACCCCCTGACCAAGAAGACCACGGTGCGCCTGCGCGATTGCATCGACTATCCGATCGGCCTGCCAACCGAGCGTTATGGCGTGCGCCACCTGATCGACGTTGCCCAGATCAGGCTGTCGTTCCGGTTGAACCCGGTGATCGAGTCCGACAGTTTCGAATTTCTGCGCAACTACCCGATCGCCGAGAATCTGCTCTCTTTTCAGATCCCGATCGGCCTGCCGGCACCGGGCGACCTGGCAAGCAGCCGGGTCTGCTACCGACCGGTAGACGTGCGTGACATCCCGGCGGGCGTGCTACACCTCGGCCAACTGCGCGGCCGCAGCCTGCCGATTGCGGCCGCGCGCTTCGCAGAACAGGTGGCACGCGCGCTAACGGATCGATTTGGAGGTACCGATGTTTAGCATCGTGCAATCACACAGGCAGGTCGTCGCCTTGATTCACTCGCGTCAAAACCACGTCGGACCGAACGCAGCGGACACGAGATGAGTCGGCGATGGCGATTCGGGCCCGATGCTCAGCGAGTACAGGCAAGCGGGCGCTCAGCGCTTGAGTTCCGCGACGCGGGTGCCGTCGACCACAAGTTGCTTGTCCGGATATCTGGACCGGCTTGCCGACGACGCCATCTTGGGGGCCTTGAGCGGTGCCGCAGCGGGCATGGAAGTCGATGCGAGTTCAGGATTGCTGCGACTGCCACGCGCGCGCTGCTCGGGTCGCTTGGCGCTTTGAACCGACACAAGCGTATTGCTCTTGCCGTAGCGCGTTCGCGCGGCAGGGCTCGCGGACTTGACCGAGTTAGCCTCGGCCGAGCCCTTGACCATGCTCCCCTCGACCAGAGTCTCTGTGGTGGCCGACGCCAGGCCGCACGAAAGACCAAACACCAAAATGGGCGCGATCGCGAATTTGAAGTTGAACATGTTGCTCCTCCTTATACGTTCTTAGACACACCGGTTTACCTTTCGCAAGGCTCATCCCCGGTAAGCTTTCCGCACAAAGGAAAAACTGAATATCGCTGTGCAGGCAAGCCCTACGAGATGGCTGCGAACTGCATTCTGGTCAACAGAAGTGCTGCGCGCTTATGCTATGTTTGCACTTCAGCGCTGCAATTTTTGCATCACCCAGCCTGCAAGCAATTCAGCCGTTTCAGAATTGCTATGGTCGCAATGGGAATGCGGCGTCCCCGGCTTCGCCGGGCGATCTACGAGAGCGGAAAGGTCGATATGGCACCCTATCGAGCGCCGCGCCGTTTCAGGGCAGCAGCCGCGAAGGCGTGAGCTTGCGGATCTGACGCCCCAACACCACCCTGAAGCGCGGGCTGTGCAGGCATACCCCACCCACCAGCCCCACCAGACTACCCAGCACGGTGTCGATCAGGCGTGCCTCGATCAGTCCTGCGGGGCTTCCCTGACCGAGCGTCGCCGCCTCGGCCAGAAGAATCGTGAGCGGTGTGATGAAGATGACCGCGAAACCGTAATGGCGCACCACCGTCGTCTCGATCACGAACGCCAGCAGCATCATCACCAGCGCCACGCTCCACTTGTCGAGCGGCAGCAGCAACACTCCCCATGCCAGCAGCAGGCCCAACGCAGTACCCAACACGCGATGCAACTGCCTGTTCCAGACCGCGCGCAAACTCACGCCCTGGATCACCGCAAGGCAACTCACCGGCACCCAGTAAGGCCGCTCGAGTTGCAGCAACTGCGCCAGCGCCAGCGACATGCCCACGAACACCCCGATCACGATCGCGTCGAAGACGACAAAATCGAAGCTCGGCTCGGGCAAGGCCGGAACCGGTTCAGGCCCAACCAGGCGCAGGATGTACACGCTGTAGAAAAACGCGATCAGACAGGCCAGCAAGGCCCCCATCGTGATCAAACCCACCCGCAGCGGCACATCGATCACCTCGACCGGCGAATAAGCCCCGATCGCCGCCGCCATGATGAAGAACAGGCTGCCCGGTGGCCCCAGGCCATAGAAGCGACACACCATCGTCACCAGTATCGCGATAAAGGTAAGCACCCACACCATCAACGCCGGAACGAAATGGCTCATCAGGCCCAACGTGTAGCAGGCTGCGATGCCGAATGCGCAACACATCAACCACACCATGCGGTGTGAAAGCTGGGTCGCGGGCAGATACAGAAAGACCA
>JAEUNS010000144.1 GCA_016790005.1 Zoogloeaceae bacterium | reverse complement strand
CTCGCGTTCGACGGCCTCCATGGCGTTGTCGATCAGCCAGCCGACGGTGCGCATCTTGTCCGGAACCATCTCCAGCTCGCCTGCCTCGTTTCGCACATAGCGGCCGTCGCTATCGCGCTTGGGCACTTGCCACGGCAGTTCGCTGCCGGGTGGCAGTTGCGCCAGGTCGCGCAGGGTTTGCCAGCGCGCTTCAAAGGGCACCCAGAAAACGTTTTTCTCGGTGTAGTAGTCGCGCATCTCCAGTTCGGCGGCGATGTCGGCCTGGTAATCCTCCGGGTAATCCGCCGGATCCATGTAGTAGTCGTCGTCCGGATTCTGGAACTGTGCGCGCAGCTCGTTCTGCCGCTCTTCAAAGGCGTCGGAAACATACTTCAGGAAAATCAGGCCTAGCACCACGTGCTTGTATACCGAGGCATCCAGGGATGAACGCAGCTTGTCAGCGGCGGTCCAGAGCTTCTTTTCGAGGTCGTTGAAGAACTGTTGTTCTATGGGGTTCATGGATCTTCCCTGATGAATTCGGTTGGACAAGGGTCGCTTGTCCGATGGGTTGTCGTATCTGCTGCCACTTGGCAACACGGCCTTTACCCGTTGGCATGACCAGCTCGTCGGCTTTCATGGCACGCAAGACTACGCGCACCATGTCGCGGCTGATGCCGGGCAGGCCTCTTCGACTTCCGAGATCGAGAACGGGAGGTTTCTCTTGAGAATTTCGGTGCGTACCCGGTCGCCCTTGGCTTCGCGCCCACGTGAGAAGGTGCCGACACGTTCCTCAAATTCCTTGTAGGCGCGCAGCAGTACGTCCCAGAAGTAGTTCAGCCATTGGGCGATGTTGTGGACGCCTTCGTGCCAGCCCTGCGAACTTACCTCCAGCGTTTCGCAATAGCTCGCTTCTGATTCTTCGAAGGTGCGCTCCAAGCTGATGAAGCGGCCCACCGCGTAATCGAAGTGATAGAGCAACTGCAAGGTCAACAGCCTCGCCATTCGGCCATTGCCAGCCGGACAGGGGTGGATGCAGAGAAAATCGAGGATGTCCAGCGGCACCAATACCAACGGTGTCGGCCAGATGTTGATCCAGTGCCGTGCGGTAGCGCGCAATCAGGTCGGTCATCGCCATGGGTGTGAGATGCACGGCAACGGGCCGGAAGCGAATACGCGAGTGGCCATCAGGGTGGCATTCGACGATGTCGTTGTTGGTGGCCTTACAGTGCCCGCCCTGCTGCGGCATGTAGCGATAAAGAATACCGTGGAGTTGCAGGACGGTACCCTCTGAAAGCGGTAGCCGCTCGCCGTTCTCGTGGATCAAACCCAGCGCGTCACGGTAACCTGCGGTCTCTTGTTCCGAATGGCGCTGCGGCTTGGCGTTCTTGAGGACCAGCGATTTCAGGCGGTGCGCTGCCACCACTACACCCTCCAGGCGGCTGGATGACTCGGCAGACTCCACCACTGCCACCTGCCGCAAGTCGCTCAACACCTCAGGCGACTGCGCTACATAGTGCTGCTGCTTGCCCCAGTACTCGCCCAGAGCACGCAACGTCGCCAGTTGCTGGGTGTCAAAGCGCAGGCTGGCGAGATAGTCGGGCGAGAGTGAAGGCACGGATCGAGACAGGGGCGGGAATGACGTGATGCTACATTAATTGGGGTATATCGAAACATAGTTACCCCAATAAAGTGTTGATTGCCCCGATTGAACCGATATGTGGCTCAACTGCTCGATCGGTCGGAGAGCCAAATACGCCAGTGCCGTCCCTCATGCACCCAGCCCTGCCCTTATCGGTTCGCACACCCCGGCGGCCACCGGCAGGTTGTGTCCGGATGCCAGGCGTGTCCAGGGTGCGTCGTAGCGCTGCGCGGTCGCACGCATCCAGGGGGTCGGCATCACCCGGTCACGGTCGCCGCTGATGAGCGAGACCGGCGTCGAGATGTGCTCGACCTCGATCGGCGCAGCCTTGTGCAAAGCGGTTGCGGCGACATCTCTGGCCTTGCTGCCACTCAAACCCGCCAAGAGTGAAGCAAGTTCCTGTCCATCGGGCACATCGGGCGGCACCGGGGCAAGCAGTACGGCTGCGGGTCGGTGTGATTGGGCCAGCTCCCGCTGCACCAGGTAGCCACCGAGCGAATGCCCGACGAGGCGGGTGTCGTCGGGCAGCCCGGCAAGCACACTGCCGACGTCGTCGAAAAGCTGGGCAAAACTGGGTTCGGCCTGCTCGCTGCAACCATGTCCGCTCAACGAGAGCGCATGGGCCGCGTAACCTGCATCGGCCAGATCGGCCAGGACGCTTCGCCACTGCCAACCGTCGCCACCTGCGCCATGCACCAGCAGCACATGCCCCTTGGTCTGGTGCTGCGGGATGTTCTTGAAAACCTCGAGGCGGCCGTTGCGGCCGCCGCGGTGGGCTTCAGTGAAGATGCTCTGCGCGGCCGGCGTGACCTCGAGGATCGCGCGCGCCTCGTCACCATCGCTCGAGACCCTCAAGCCCAGCTTGCGCACGAGCCGGGTCATCGAAAGATTGCGGCGCATGTAGTGGATATACATGCTGGTCAGGCGATAGCGTCGGGCGCGAGCAATCGCGTTGCTGATCAGTTGAGCGCCGATCCGTTGGCCGCGATAGCCGTTCGAAATCGAGATGCCCAGTTCGCCGACCGGATAGCCTTGCTCCGGATACACGGCGAGGTGTGCGAAGCCGACCAGCCGTCCTCCGTCCCAGGCTCCCTCGGCCACGTCGCGGTTGAAGTTCAGGCTCTGCGCATAGGTGAGCAAGGTGAAGTCGGATGCGCAACTGCCGAAGCGCAAGGCGCGATCTTCTTCGTCCAGCCCCAGCAGGTGCAGGCTGAGTGCCGTATCGTCTTCCGGTCCTAGTGATGCGAATCGGTAGTCCATGATCATTCCTCCAGGGGCTGTTGGCCCACTTGCGATGAATGAACTGTAAACGCGATGCTGCACTGCAACAAATGATGATTTCTTGCCTCCATGGATGAATAACTTTCATTCATCAGGGTCCGCGCCCCACAGGTGCAATTCGCTCACGCAGCCGCTTTGCGAAAGTGGCGATTCGAGAACGCCCAGACCATGCGCGACGCGTCGGGCCCCTTTTCGTCGGAGAACTGCTGTTTGGCCGCCCCCCCGCTCCAGGCATGGCCAAGTTGGCGTACCGCTACATGGGTCGCGACGACCCGACGGCCGCACTTGAAGTCGGTCACCATGGTTGGATAGCGCTTGCCGCGTTGCACCTCACGCGGCGTGCCAGCCCGTGCTCCGGCCGCGCTGGCCCAAGTTTCGACCGCGGCCCAGCCATTGGATGGCGCGACCACATGATCGAGCGTGCCGTGGATCACCATCAATGGCGGCCATGATGCGGCCATGCTTGCCGGGCCGGCCGGCAGTGCGGCGGTCGCACGCCGACCATGCATCGCGCCCAGCGCACCGATACCCGTGTGCGCGGTGCCTGGCGGAACCCCCGAGTGCATCACCACCGCCTTGAACCGCTCGGGATGGCGGCTGACCAGCAACGCTGCCATGCTCGCACCGGCCGATAAGCCTGCTACCGCAATTCGTCCCCGATCCACTGGATACAGGAGACAAGTTTGATCGATTGCGTTCATGATCAGCTCGGCCTCGCCATAGGCGCGCCCGGAGCGGGTGTCGAACCAGTTCCAGCAACCCTGAACGTTGGCGATGCGGTCCTGTTCGGGATAAAGCACGATGAAGCGCTCGCGCGCGGCGACCGCGTTCATTCGCGTGCTGGTCGCAAAGCTGTTCGCGTTCTGTCCGCAACCATGCAGCATCACCAGCAGGGGCAGGCGCTCGCCCGCTACCATCGCTGGTGGCCGATAGACTCTGAAGCTGCGTACGCCGGCCGGCCCCGCCGCCATGCCCGGGAGCCAGTCGCCGGCACCCGACGGCTTGGTGATCCGGGCCACGGTGGGTTTGAGCGCCTTTTGCGCGACACTGCGCCCGACACGCAAGGTGCTGCGGGTAACCGCTGCCAGCCCCTGGGAGAAGGCCTTGGCCAGCGGTGAAGTACGTTTTCGCCTCGCCATTTAGCAACCCGAACGCTGTTGCGAACGCAGTCCTGCATGGCTGGATTGAATGACCGTGCTGTGAACGCATTGTGGATGATTCATGGAATGGCCTCCGGTTTGAGCTTCGTCGCTACGGTGACGCAGGGGTCACGGATCGCATGACGCAAGCGGGTGTAGCTGCAGCCTTGTTCGTCATACTGCCAGCAATCGCTGCAAGCGTAGGCGCTGCAGCGCAGCATACACCGCTCGGGCGACAGCAGACATAGACGGTGCCGAAGGCAGCGGCGGAATTTCGACTTTGCTTGTCGATGGCTCCCGGTCTAAGCTGATTAATGCCGCACGCGGCATGTCACACCCACAATCAGCTCGGAGGTACAAAATGGCGATAACCTGGATTCTGGTAGCCAATGCCAGCCTGGCCAAACTTTACGAGAACATGGGTCCAAACAAGGGCCTCAAGCTGGTGAAGGAACTGCTTCATCCGGAAAGCCGACTCAAGAATTCCGAACTCGTCACCGACCGCTCCGGCAGCCTGTCTTCATCCGTAAACGGACAGGGTGCCATGGAACCGCACTCGTCGCCCAAGGATCACGAGGCGAAGGTTTTTGCCCAGGAGATTGCCAAGGAACTCTACATGGGTCGCACGCGCAACGCATTCGGGCGTGCAATCGTCGTGGCCCCACCCGCCTTCATGGGCATGCTCAATGCGGTCATGGATGCACCGACCGCACAGTTGATCTCCGAGCGATTCGAGAAGGACTATACCAAGTCGCCCGAACCGCAGTTGCGAGAGCGGCTCGGTTCATGCATCTATCTGTGAACGCCCAAGTCTGAAGCCATCGAAGCGTGAGGGGCGCGCCACCAGACCGGAGCGCCCCTTTTCATTCAGCGGTCCCATCCCGTGCGAGCAACACCACCACCTGCGCTGCAATGCCCTCGCCACGACCGGTAAAGCCGAGTTTTTCGGTCGTCTTGCCCTTGATGTTCACTGCGCTCGCGTCGATGCCCAGATCGGCGGCGATGTTGGCGGCCATGTCCGGCACATGCGGCAGAATCCGTGGCGCCCGGCAAATCACGGTGGCGTCGACATTGACCGCTGTGAAACCGGCGGCACGCACTGCCTGCCAGGCTGCACGCAGCAGCACCCGGCTGTCCGCACCCGCATGCGCCGGATCGGTATCGGGGAACAGCCGGCCGATATCGCCCAAACCTGCCGCACCCAGCACGGCATCGGTCAGCGCGTGCAGCAACACGTCGGCGTCGGAGTGGCCGAGCAGCCCGCGCTCGAAGGGGATGCTCACCCCGCCAATGATCAACGCCCGCCCCGGCACGAGCGCATGCACGTCGAAGCCTTGTCCGATTCGGTATGGAAAACTCATTTCAAGCCTCGCGATTCTTCAGAATCCACTCGGCCAGATGGAGATCGAGCGGATAAGTGACCTTCAGATTGCTGACGTCGCCCTCGATCAGGCGCGGATGCAGGCCAGCGGCCTCGATTGCGCTGGCCTCATCGGTCACCTTGTGGCAACCCTCGAGCGCGCGGCGCAACATCACATAGCGAAACATCTGTGGAGTCTGTGCCTGCCACAGCCGGTCGCGCTCAACCGTCGCTTCGACATGGCGCCGGTCGTCCGCGCGCTTGAGTGTGTCGGCAACCGGCACGGCCAACAGACCGCCGACCTCGTCATCGCTGAGTTCGTCAATGAGCTTGTGGACATGCCATGGTGCCAGGCATGGGCGGGCGGCATCATGCACCAGCACCCAGTCGGACTGAACGGCAATATCGGCCATCGCCCGCAGTCCGCCCAGCACACTGTCGGCACGGGTCGCCCCGCCGCAAAACAGCGGCACCAGCTTGCTGCCCAGGCCCGACCAGTCGTGCCTGCGCCATTCCTGGTCGTCGAGCGAAAGCACCACGAAAACCCTGTCGATCTCGGGCGCCCCACACAGCACGGCAAGCGCATGATGAATAAGCGGTTTGCCCAAGAGCGGCAGGTATTGTTTGGGGCGCTCCGCCCCCATGCGGCTTCCGCTGCCGGCAGCCGGGACGATGGCAAAATGACGTGGCTTGAAGGGTTTCATGGCGCGATTTTACCTGCGGCCGGCAGAATCAGGCTGAAGGTCTATAATTTGGCTGAGCAGTTGATTCCGCCAGCGGCCCGGGTTGGCACCTTTCAAGGTGGGTCATGCTGCCTCGAACCGGAGAAACTCAGGTATGGCATCAGCCTCAATCAGACCTGCCGCCGTGGCAGGCTTCTTTTATCCCGACGATCCGCGCGTACTCCAAACCCAGGTCGCAGAGATGCTTGCGCTGGCACTCCCGCCAGAATCAAGCGCAACGCCCAAAGTGCTGGTCGTACCGCATGCCGGCTACATCTACTCGGGCCCGGTGGCGGCCACTGCATATACCCTGCTCGAGCGGATTCGACACCGGATCTCGCGCGTCGTCGTGATCGGTCCTGCGCATCGCATGGCTGTGCGCGGTTTCGTGCTTCCGGCCGCGCAGGCGTTTGCAACCCCGCTGGGTGAAATCCCGCTAAGTCGGGCCGACTGGCTGGCGATGCAGGCGCGCCCGGACGTGGCAATAAACGACACCCCGCATGCCGATGAGCACTGCCTGGAGGTGCAACTGCCGTTTCTGCAAAGCGTTCTCGACAAGTTCGAGATCGTTCCCATACTTGTAGGTGATGCGCCGGCCGAAGCCGTCGCCGCATTGCTCGACGATCTTTGGGGTGGCAATGAAACCCTCATTCTGATCAGCTCGGATCTCTCGCATTACACGCCTTACGAGCGCGCGCGCCAGACCGACCGCGCCACGGTCGGCCAGATTCTCAGGGGCGCACCGCCGCTCAACCATGATCAGGCCTGTGGCGCCACGGTGCTCAATGGCATCATGCTACTGGCCGCAAGGCGCGGCCTCGAAGCTCAGCTACTCGACCTGCGCAACTCCGGCGATACCGCGGGCGACCGCAGCAGTGTCGTCGGCTATTCAAGTCTTGCATTCTCGGAACCCGCCGCTCATGCCGGAAAACTCACCCACTGACTCGGCCGCCAGCGCCCCCACCCACTTTCCCGCTGAGGTGGGTGCCAGGTTGCCCGCATTGGCGCGCCGTGCTATCGAGCGCCATCTTGCCGGCGAGGCGCGCCTAGTGGTCGATGACGAGCCGCGCCTGAAGGCACGCGGTGCATCCTTCGTCACGCTCACCAGCAACGGCGCGCTGCGCGGCTGCATCGGCAGCATCCGTCCACAACGCGCGCTGGGCGACGACCTGATTGGCAATGCGATTTCAGCCGCGACAGCGGACCCACGCTTTCCCCCGGTCGACGCCAGGGAGTTGGCCGAGCTTCGCATCGAAGTATCGGTGCTGTCGGAACCCGAGTTTGTCGATTTCGCCGATGAAAGTGCCTTGTGCGACTCACTCCGCCCGGGCGTCGATGGCCTCATCCTGTTCGCGGGCTGCCGCAACGCAACCTTTCTGCCGCAGGTCTGGGAGCAGCTTCCCGACCCGGCCATGTTTCTGGCCGCGCTGAAGCAGAAAGCGGGGCTTGCCCCCGATCGCCCGGCCAGCAATCTCATGGCCGCGCGCTATACCGTCGACAAGTGGTCGGAACCCGACTGATCGAGACGAACCAAGGATCGAACGCAAATCATGAA
The DNA here is from genome assembly GCA_016790005.1 of Zoogloeaceae bacterium. Taxonomy (GTDB): domain Bacteria; phylum Pseudomonadota; class Gammaproteobacteria; order Burkholderiales; family Rhodocyclaceae; genus UBA2357. The sequence continues at coordinate 6,713 of JAEUNS010000144.1, read as the reverse complement.
CCACCCCGCCCGATACTGGCACATGCAGGCCGACGGACGCATCCAGTGCGACCTCTGCCCGCGCCTGTGTCACCTGCACGACGAGCAGCGCGGCGCCTGTTTCGTGCGCATGCGGGTGGGCGACGAGATGGTGCTGACGACGTATGGCCGCAGCTCCGGGTTCTGCATCGATCCGATCGAAAAGAAGCCGCTCAACCATTTTTATCCCGGCTCGAGCGTGTTTTCCTTTGGCACCGCCGGTTGCAATCTCGCCTGCAAGTTTTGCCAGAACTGGGACATTTCAAAGTCGCGCGACATGGACAGGCTCATGGACGCCGCCTCGCCGGACGAGATCGTGCGTACAGCCCTCGAGTGGCGCTGCAAGAGCATTGCCTTCACCTACAACGACCCGGTGATCTTTGCCGAGTATGCGATCGATGTTGCCAATGCGGCTCATGCGGCCGGGCTCAAAACGGTCGCGGTCACTGCCGGCTACATCGGCGAACAGGCGCGCGATGATTTCTTTTCGGTCATGGATGCGGCCAATGTCGACCTCAAGGCATTCAGCGACGACTTCTATGTGAAGCTCTGCGGCGCCGAACTCCAGCCGGTGCTCGAAACCCTGCGCTGGCTCGTGCATGAAACCGATGTGTGGGTCGAGATAACGACGCTGCTGATTCCCGGGCGCAACGATTCCGACGACGAGCTCACGGCGCTCACCAACTGGGTCTGTCAGACGCTCGGGCCACATGTACCCTTGCACTTCACCGCCTTTCATCCCGACTTCAAGCTGACCGACATTCCGGCGACACCCGCCGCCACCCTGAGCCGCGCCCGCGCAATCGCCCAAGCCGCGGGCCTCAAGCATGTTTACACCGGAAACGTTCACGACCCGGGTGGCGGCACCACTTACTGTGCCGGTTGCGGTGCAAGCCTGATCAGGCGCGACTGGTACGAGATTCTCGACTACCGGCTCGATGAACTTGGTTGCTGCCCCCGATGCGCCAGGCCGCTCGAGGGGCGTTTCGGCCGCTTCGAGGGTGCATTCGGGGCGCGCCGGATACCGGTCGCGATTCATCGCAGCGCCTGAGCGCGCATGGCTTGCCGCGCCCGGGTCGGTTGTGCGATTCTCGCGACTTGACTTGAGACGGGCAAAGACCCAACAGCGCAAACCGAACCTACGTGAAACTTAGAAACACCACCCTCAGTATTCCGGCCGGTAACGCCTGGCTCGACGCACGCCTGTCGCATGCGCCCGGGCTGGCCGGCCTGATCGTCATCCTCAAACCGGGTGCGGTCCTCGACCCCGAGGCGCGCGAGGCCTACATTGCGCGTGCGATTCAGGACGCCGGCTACGCGACCCTGCTGGTCGACCTACTGACTCATCATGAGGAAGTCCGCGATCCCGATGCGCGCTACAACGTACCGCAACTTGCCAACCGGGTTGTCGCGGTGGCCGAATGGATCGCGCACCAGGCGCCGCTTCAAGGTTTGCCGATCGGTCTGCTTGCGCTTGACACCGCCTGTGGTGCGGCCGTGCGGGCGGGCTGGAAGGCGCCGGATGTGTTCGCTGCGCTGGTTTGCCGCGGTGGCCGCCCGGATCTCGCCGGCGCCACCCCGCTCGCGGTACTGACGGTGCCGGTATGCATGGTGGTGGGCGGGCAGGACCCCGGTCGAGCGATCGTCACCCGCGCCTACGAACTGATCTCGGCCCGCAAGCAATGGCACGACGTCCCGGGCGCAAGCGAGCTGTTCATCGAGCCGGGCAGCCTCGACGCCTTTTGCCAGCTTGCGATCGGGTGGTTCAAGTCCGAGCTGCCATCGCCCCTAGTACCCGATTCGCCGTCACCGGCCATCGCCACACCGAACCCCGAGACCCCCCCCCAGGGCGCAGACTGAAACAGCCCCAAAACAGTCGTAATGCAGCCCGCCCGGCTACTCGACCTGGCCCAGCCTGCACTTTGCCTCTGCTTCATTTTCATAGATTCGTGGCGCCACTTGGCAACGCTCCAGAGCCTCCCCCAGGCGCATGCGCAGGAAGCTGTTGCTGGTATAACGGGTCACGTCGAGATAGTGCCGGTCCATCAGTGCCTTGACCATGCCGATGTAGTCGTCGACCAGCTCCGGCACGATCGAGAAGCGGTCGTAATTGACGATGGCGTTGACCTTGTGGCCCACCGTCTCGAGCCGCGCATCGACCGCCCGCTTGACCCGCTCGATATCGTCTGCAGTTCGGATGTTCACGCCCGCGAAATCGACGAAGAACTGATTCTGCTCCGGGTCGTAGAAAAGCCGCTCTTCGAGCGGGCGTTCGAGCATGTCCGAACGCAGGCCCATCGGCGCTTCGCGAAAGATGCGCGCGTCCATCAGGCGCGGTGTGCCGCGCATGATCGGGGTGAAATCCATGCGCTCGAGAATGTCGCGCTGCAGATCGACCCCAGGCGCAATCTCGATCAGCTCCAGGCCTTCGCTACACAGCCGAAACACGCAGCGCTCGGTGACGTACAGAACGCTCTTGCCCCACTTCGCTGCCTGCGCACCGCTGAACGTGCGATGTTCGACCTCGGTGACGAACTTGCGTGCGCTGCCGTCGCGCGCGATGCGCAGTTTGCCGTCATCGATGACGATCTCCTGTTCCCCCGCGGTGAAGGTGCCGACGAACACCACATTTTTCGCGTTCTGCGAGATGTTGATGAACCCCCCCGCCCCGGCCAGGCGGGGGCCGAACTTCGATACATTCAGGTTTCCTTGAGTATCGGCCTGCGCCAGCCCGAGAATGGCGATATCCAGCCCACCACCGTCGTAGAAGTCGAACTGGCTCGGCTGGTCGATGATCGCCTGGGTATTGGTCGCAGCACCGAAGTTGAGCCCACCGGCGGGAATCCCGCCAATCACGCCCGGCTCGGCGGTCAGCGTGAGCAGATCGATCATCTGCTCCTCGGTGGCGACATCGGCCACCCCCTCCGGCATGCCGATGCCGAGGTTCACCACCGCATTGGGCCGAAGCTCGAGCGCGGCCCGGCGCGCGATGATCTTGCGTGCGCTCATGCCCATCTTGGCCAACGCCGACATCGGCACCCTGATCTCACCCGAGAAGGCCGGGTTGTACTGCTCGATGAAGGTCTGCATGTGATACTCGGGCTTCTCGGCAACGACCACGCAATCGACCAGAACGCCCGGAATTTTCACCTGGCGCGCGTTGAGCGTGCCACGCTCGGCCACCCGTTCGACCTGGGCGATGACGATTCCGCCCGAATTGCGTGCGGCCATCGCGATCGCCTGCGCTTCGAGGGTCAAGGCCTCCTTCTCCATGGTGATGTTGCCGTCCGGGTCGGCGGTGGTGCCACGAATGATCCCGACATGGATCGGAAACGCCTTGTAGAACAGGTATTCCTCGCCGTCGATCTCGATCACCCGCACCAACTCGGCGGTGGTTCTGGGGTTGAGCTTGCCGCCGCCAAAGCGGGGGTCGACGAAGGTGCCGAGCCCGACCCGGGTCAGCGTGCCCGGCTTGCCCGCCGCGATGTCGCGAAAAAGGTGTGCGATGACGCCCTGTGGCAGGTTGTAAGCCTCGATGCGATCGGACACCGCGAGCCGCTGCAGTTTCGGCACCAGCCCCCAATGGCCGCCGATCACGCGGCTGACCAAACCCTCGTGGCCCAGATGATTGAGCCCGCGGTCCTTGCCATCGCCCTGACCCGCCGCGCATACGAGCGTCAGGTTGCGCGGCCGACCCAGCCCGCCGACATCCGCCTCTTCACCCTCGAGAAAGCGCTGCTCCAGCGCAATCGCGATGTTCTCGGCAAAGCCGATGCCTACAAAGCCGCCCGTCGCAACCGTGTCGCCGTCGCGGATCAGGCGCACGGCCTCCTTGGCCGAGACGACCTTGCCGGTATCGGTGGCACGCAGGAGTGAGGTAATGGGGTGGCGGCTTGTCGACATATTCGGTTCTCCTGCGCGAGATGGGGTGGATACGATGGATAGGGCCGCCAGCATGAAGTCGTTGCTCAGGCGATTCGGGCCGTCAAGCGAATTGATCGGTCATGATTTACTCGGGCGAGGAGCATAGCGGGCTTGTACGACAAATGTCAGTAGGGAAAACCTGCCCCGGCGCCACCCGATTCGAGCAAGGCGGCAGGCGCGCTAACGATCACCTATAATCGCTCTCCGACCAAACATGCCAGGTGGCGCAAGCCGTCGCTGCAGATGCCCCAATCCTTCCCACCCCTGATTCGGCAGATTTCCGCATTTCCGACAGCCCGCCCGGGGCAGCGCATCGACCTGCCGCCGCTTGCCGGCTCTTCCGATGCGCTCGCAGTGGCGCAGTTGGCTGCAGGCTCCACACGCTTGCTCCTGATCACCGCCAACCCGCTCGACGCGCAACGCCTGCAGGCAGAGCTCGGCTGGTTCGCACCGCAGCTACGTACCCACTTGCTGCCCGACTGGGAAACCCTGCCCTACGACAGCTTTTCGCCGCATCAGGATCTCATCTCCGAGCGCCTGTCGACCCTCTATGCGCTTGGCCGGGGCGAGGCCGACGTCGTGCTGGTGCCGGCTTCGACCGCGCTCTACCGCATGGCGCCCCCGTCCTTTCTGGCGGCCTATACCTTCTTCCTAAAGCAGGGCGCCAAGCTGGATGTCGAGCAACTGCGCATGCAGATGGCCACCGCCGGCTATGCCCATGTGACACAGGTGGTGAGCCCGGGGGAATTCTCGGTGCGCGGGGGGCTGATCGACCTGTTCCCGATGGGGGCCGCACTTCCGTTTCGAATCGACCTCTTCGACGACGAAGTCGAGACGATCAAGACCTTCGACCCCGACACTCAGCGCACCGTCTATCCGGTGCCGGAGATCCGCCTGCTGCCGGCACGCGAGTTTCCGCTCGACGACGCAGGCCGTAGCCGCTTTCGCAGCCGGTTTCGCGAAGAGTTCGAGGGTGACCCCTCGCGCGTTGCCCTCTACAAGGATGTTTCGAACGGGATCGCCCCGGCCGGCATCGAATACTTTCTGCCCTTGTTCTTCGACCAGACCGCAACCCTGTTCGACTATCTGCCAGCTGACGCTGCGGTGTTGCTGCATCACGACGTACCCGCCGCAATCGAAGAGTTCTGGCGCGATACGCGATCACGCCATGACTTGTTCAAGGGCGACCGGTCACGGCCGGTGCTGCCACCCGAAGCCCTGTTCCTCGATCAGGAAGACTTCTTCGTCGCCCTGAAGGCGCGCGTGCGCTATCAGATCGGCGCCGCAGTAGCGGCCTCGGAGCGCACCGACGGCGATGCCGCGCGCGCGCTGCCCGACGTCTCGGTCGACCGCAAGGCCACCGACCCGCTCCATCGGCTCAAGGTCTTTCTAGACGATGAATGGGTGCAGGCCGGGGGCCGGGTGCTGTTGCTCGCCGAATCGGCCGGCCGGCGCGAGACGATGGCCGAGTATCTCGGCGAGTACGGGCTCAAGCCTGCCGCGAGTGGCGACTTCGATGCCTTCCTGAAGAGCGACACGGCCTTCGCGCTGGGTATCGGGCCGCTGTCATCCGGCTTCATGCTGCCCGATGCCAGCCTCGCGATCATCACCGAGGCCGAACTCTACGCCTCGACCGCGCGCACCCGCAGCCGCCGCGACAACCGCAAGGCCGCAACCGTCGAAGGCTGGCTGCGCGATCTCTCGGAGCTGCGCCCGGGCGACCCGGTCGTGCATGCGGCCCATGGCATCGGCCGCTATCTCGGCCTGCTGCACATGGATCTGGGCGAGGGCGACACCGAATTCCTCGATCTCGAATACGCCAACGGTGACAAGCTGTATGTGCCGGTCTCGCAGCTGCATGTGATCACCCGCTATGCCGGCGCCGACCCCGAGTCGATCAGCCTGCACAAGCTCGGCAGCGGTCAGTGGGAGAAGGCCAAGAAAAAGGCCGCAATGCAGGTGCGCGATACCGCCGCCGAGTTGCTGGCGCTGTATGCGCAGCGCGCGGCGCGACCGGGTCATCGTTTCGACTTCAACCAGCATGACCTCGAGGCCTTCGCCGAGTCCTTCGGCTTCGAAACCACGCCCGACCAACAGGCGGCGATCGATGCGGTGGTCGTCGACATGAAATCCGGCCGGCCGATGGACCGGCTGGTGTGTGGCGATGTTGGCTTCGGCAAGACCGAGGTCGCGTTGCGGGCGGCTTTTGTCGCGGTGGCCGACGGCAAGCAGGTGGTGGTGCTGACTCCAACCACGCTGCTGGCCGAGCAACACTACCAGACCTTCGCCGACCGCTTTGCCGACTGGCCGGTAAAGGTCGCCGAACTGTCGCGTTTCAAGTCGGCCAAGGAACAGGCCGATGCACTCAAGCTGCTCGGCGAAGGCAAGGTGGACATCATCATCGGCACTCACCGTCTGCTGCAAAAGGACGTGCAGTTCAAACGCCTGGGCCTGGTGATCATCGACGAAGAACACCGCTTCGGGGTGCGCCAGAAAGAGGCGCTCAAGACGCTGCGCAGCGAGGTGGACATCCTCACCCTCACCGCCACCCCGATTCCCCGCACCTTGGGCCTCGCACTCGAGGGCCTGCGCGAGTTCTCGGTGATCGCAACGCCGCCGCAGAAGCGGCTGGCGATCAAGACCTTCGTGCACGGCTTCAGCAAGGGCATCGTGCGCGAGGCGGTGCTGCGTGAATTCAAGCGCGGCGGGCAGGTGTTCTTTCTCTACAACGAAGTCGACACCATCGAGAACATGCGCGACACCCTGGCCGA
>JAEUNS010000118.1 GCA_016790005.1 Zoogloeaceae bacterium | reverse complement strand
GCTCAGCACCGACATCACCGTGTGGGCACTTTCGCGATTCTTCGCCGGCCTGAGCAGCGCCGCCGGCATGTTGCTCGGCACCGGACTGATCCTCAACTGGCTGATCCGCCACAACCACCGCAGCGAGTTGGGCATCCACTTTGCCGGCATCGGCATCGGCATTGCGGGCTGCGCGGTCGCCGTCGAGGTGATGAGCCACTGGCTCGACTGGCGCGAGCAGTGGTTTGCCTTCACCGCGATGGGCTGCCTGTTGCTGATCCCTGCCTTGCGCTGGCTGCCGCCACCGGACAGCAGCGGACTCACCAAAAGCGGCCAAAAAATGGTCGACAAGCCCCCCAGCCCGCTGTTCATGCGCATCTTCATGGCCGCCTATTTTTGCGCCGGAATCGGCTATGTGATCAGCGCCACCTTCATCGTCGCAATCGTCGACCACCTGCCAGGCCTCGGCGGTCAGGGCACGCTGGTGTTCATGGCAATCGGCATCGCCGCCACCCCCGCATGTTTCAACTGGGACTTGATCGCCCGCCGCACCGGCGACCTCAATGCGCTGATCCTGGCCGCGGTGCTGCAGATCGTCGGCATTCTGCTGCCGGTGATGGTGGGCGGCCTGTTCGCCGCGATCTTCGGCGCGCTGCTGTTCGGCGGCACCTTCATCGGCATGGTGAGTCTGGTTCTGACCATGGCCGGCCGCTACTACCCCACCCGCCCGGCCAAGATGATGGGCAAGATGACCCTCTCCTACGGTTCGGCCCAGATCATCGGCCCCGCCGTCACCGGCTGGCTGGCCGCCCGCCTCGGCAGCTACGACGCCGGCCTGTACCTGGCCGCCGCGGTGATGGTGGTCGGCACGCTGCTGCTGCTGGTACTCAAGGTGGTGGAAAGGCGCGACGTGGCAATGGCTTGATCGCCCTCCAGCCCTCTTTCATGCTTCAGGCTAATGAAAAAACTTGAACCGGTTTTCGCAAGGCTGCGACTCATGGTCAGACGGGCGCAAAACATCGACCGTCCGAACCAAAACCCCAAGCCAGCGCCCCAGCGCAAACCCGATCAAGGAGATTCATCATGAAAAACTTCGCCGCCTTCGCCATCGCCGCTTCCGCTTTCGTCTCCACCCTCGCCGTCGCCGGCCCGCTCGATCAGGGCATGGTCGGGGGCAGCCTCAAGAGCACGGTGCGCATCCAGAACGTCACCCAGGACAACCGCGCCACCCTCGGTTATGCGGCGCAGGAGCTCAACGTCGGTAGCGTGAATGGCGGCAAGGCACTGGGTACCGTCGAGTTCAACGTCCAGGCCCGCAACATCAGCCAGACCAACCGCGCCACCCTCGGCTACGCCTCGCAGGAAGCGAACATCGGCTCGCTGAAGTAAGACGCGCGGCCCCGCGCCTCGCAGCAGCCCCCGGCCAGGCTCCCAGCCTCGCCGGGGGTTTGTGCTTCATCCCGGGCCAGCACGGCTTGCGAAAATTCTTAGAACCGTTTCTCCGCCCCCTGCGACTCATGGTCAAGCCCGCCGAAACCGAGCTGGCACCCCAAGCCCCCTTCAGGAGAAGCGCAATGTTCAAGAAGATCCTCTGCCTGGCCGCTCTGATGACCTGCCTTGGCGCCCGCGTGGCGAGCGCCGGTGATGTGCTCTACTTCAGCGCCGACGAGACCCCCGATCCGGAAGTGGTCGCCCGCATCCTCTCCGCCCCGGCCAAGCTTGCCCGC
>JAEUNS010000101.1 GCA_016790005.1 Zoogloeaceae bacterium | reverse complement strand
TGCTGCAACCGCGATGCTGCAGAAGATGAAGATCTCGGCCTGCGCATAGAGCGTCGCTGAGTGCCCCAGGTCGGCAGCCGTGCGCTGGAGCATGTCGCCAAAATTGCTGATCATCGGTGCGGTCAGGCCTTCTTCCGCGATGGCTTCGAGCAGGGCTTCGCGTACATGCGTGTAGCGCGTGCTGTCCACCGTGATCGTGACCTTGCTGGAGGTTTCGGGCGGGGCAGGGGGCGCTTGCGTATGTCCCGGCCGGGCTACGGCCAGGGCCAGTACGGTCAGGCTGAGGGCGCAAACCCTGCGTAGCCCTTCGCCGGCGGCATTCAATCCTTGCGACATTTATCTTTTCAGCGCGGCCTGTTCGGCTGCCGGATATAGGTGGGTGACCGAGCGGCGAAACTCGCTGGCGGCGAGATTCATGTCGGCGAAAGCTTCGGGAATGGGCATGGCCAGCATCTCGGTCATGTCGAGTCCGGCCTCTGCGCCCCGAGTGATCGTGTCGGCAAGCCACTCGAGATAGGCGCGGGTGTGCCTGATCGGGGCGGTGTCTTCGCTGACTTCGCCATGTCCCGGCACCCAGCGCTTGGCCGGGATCGCTTCCAGGGTGTCGAGGGCTGCCAGCCAGCGCGGGATGTCGGCATGCGGGGTGGTGGGCGCGCGTCGGTTGAAGATCAGGTCGGCCGCGAAAACCGTTCCGCTGTCATGATCGATCACGACCAGATCCGAGGCGGTGTGGCCTGCCAGCGGCAGAAATTCGAGATCGCGCCCGGCGACCCGGATGCGTCCGGCAGCCAGTGTCTTGGCGGGCACGACGACCTCGGATCCGAGCATCCAGTCGCCGTTGAGCCGGTACATGTTGGCGCTGAAGCCTTCGCCCTCGGTGCGGATGCCGTGAATGGTCTCGGGGGTTGCGGCGAGGGTGTCGGGCGGGAAGGCCTGATTTCCGAGAAAGTGGTCTGGGTGGTGATGGGTGTTGATGGTCAGCGCGATCGGTTTGTCGGTGATCGTGGCGATCGCGGCAAGCAATTGTTCGCCGTAGCGACGCGACGAGCCGGTATCGATCACGATCACGCCCGATGGACCGACGATGAAGCCGCTGTTCACGATGTTGCCGCCATTGGCAAACGAGAAATCCTCGGTGGTGCCGATCAGCGCGTATACATCGTTGGCAATCATGCGTGGCGCCAGGCGGTAGTCGAAGTCGTTCGCTTGTGCCAGCAACGGTGCTAAGGCCGACAAGAGCAGGGTGAGCAGGGCGCGTGGGACGCTGGTGATCATGGTGTCACCCATGCGTCGATCCGGTTGCCATTGTTGTCGCGGCCGCTCACATGCAGTCTGCCCCCGCTCGTGGCTTCGGGTGGCAGGTCGATCGTGAAGCTTGGGTTCTCGGAAACCGGTTCGAATGTCTGGATCTCGATCAGTTTGCGTCCGGCGCTGTCGGCAAGGGCGAGATCCTCGATGTGGAAAACCGGAATGCCCGCTGCAAGCCCGGTGTCCATCGGATGAATGATCCGCATCCTGACCCGCTCGCCGCCGTCCACCCTCGACCAGATCCTGCCATTCACCTCGTTCAGCCGCTCCTGCCACTCGGGCGAACTCGAGCCGGTCGAGGGCAGCGTGCATCCGCCTCCGGTTGCGGTGATCCAGGCGCCGCCGACCCGCCAGATGCCATCGCTACCCAGCACCGCCGCCCGCACCGGTGACGACTGCTGCAGCTTGAGCCGAAAGCCGAGGCTGGGCCGGGCATGTGTCGCCTGAAACTCGAGCACCTTGATGATCGGGTTGAAGTCGGCGAACACCAGCACGCTGCGCGCATCGCCCAAGGCACTCGCGTCGACCGTGACGGGTACGTTCATCGAGTCTTCGGCAATGCGCGGCGCGCTTACCCGCACGCGCTCGTCGAAGATCACCGGTGCGTCGCCGAAGAACATCTTGCGCATGTCCTCCCAGCGTGGCGAGTCGAGCGGGTCGCTCACGGATTGGATGGTCTGCACGCCAGCCGTGGTCTGCAGGTTTGCAGCGCCTGCCGACGAGCCGGCCAGGAGCGCCAGCGAAAGCGCTGCCAATGTTGCATGGCGAATCATGAAGTCTCCTCGGCGCGGGCGGTGCATTGCTCGCGATCATTCTTGTTGGTGTCGAACGATGCAATTGATGTGCCATTGAAATATCGGCATCGAGGCGGGCAGGCGGTCAGTTGCTTGTTTCGATACGCAACAGTTGATGCCAAGCGCCACAAGTGGCCGTTGAACTGAACCACTGGCGCTGTGTCCAGACGCTGGCACGGGGATTGCAGACAGATGCTCGTCGAGTTCGAAGCTTGTTTCGAACGCGCAAGCTCAAAACGACGATCCCGAGAGAACCGAGGAGAAAGCAATGAAGTTGAACAAAAACGTGGCCCGTGTTCCGGGCATGCTGACCGTGTTGGCGATTGCGTTGGCAGGATTCGGACAGGTGCACGCTGCCGGTGTAACCGATCAGGACATCGTCAACGACGCGATCACCACCCACCAGGTGCTCAGCAACGGGCTGGGCACCAAAGGCCAGCGCTACACCCCACTGAAGCAGGTCAACGTCGACACGGTGAAGGATCTGGTGCCGGTGTGGTCGTTCTCGTTCGGCGGCGAAAAGCAGCGTGGTCAGCAGTCTCAGCCGCTGATCTACGACGGCAAGATGTATGTGACCGCCTCGTACAGCCGCATCTTCGCCCTCGATGCCAAGACCGGGCAGAAGCTGTGGAAGTACGAGCACCGCCTGCCCGACGGCATCATGCCCTGTTGCGACGTGATCAACCGCGGCGCGGCGATCTTTGGCGAACTGGTGATCTTCGGCACGCTCGACGCCCAGCTGGTTGCGCTCAACAAGGACACCGGCAAGGTGGTCTGGCGCGAAAAGATCGCCGATTACAAGGATGGCTACTCGTTCACCGCGGCGCCACAGATCGTCAAGGGCTTGCTGATCACCGGCAACTCGGGTGGCGAGTTCGGTGTGGTTGGAAGGGTGGATGCGCGCGATCCGCTCACCGGCAAGCTGGTGTGGACCCGTCCGACGGTCGAAGGCCACATGGGTTTCACCTATGACAAGGATGGCAAGGCGGTCGAGAACGGCATTTCGGGCACGACCAACGCGACCTGGCCGGGTGACCTGTGGAAGACCGGGGGCGCGGCGCCCTGGCAAACGGCTTATTACGATCCTGACGTCAACCTGATCTACATCGGCACCGGCAACCCCTCACCGTGGAACTCGTGGCTGCGTCCGGGCGACAACCTGTACTCGTCGTCGACGCTGGCGCTGGACCCGGCAAGCGGCAAGATCGTCTGGCATTACCAGAACACGCCCCATGATGGTTGGGATTTCGATGGCGTTAACGAGTTCATCTCGTTCGAGTACAAGGATCCCAAGTCTGGCAGCGTGGTGAAGGCGGGGGGCAAGGCCGACCGCAACGGCTTCTTCTATGTGAATGATCGCACCAACGGCAAACTGCTGAACGCGTTTCCGTTCGTGAATCGCATCGACTGGGCCAAGGGTATCGACCTCGAGACCGGACGGCCGATCTACAACGAAGAGAAGCGCCCGGGCAACCCGTTCCTGCAGACCGCGGACAAGCCCGCCGACGGCGCCGCCCCCGCGGCCGATGCGCAGACCAAGGGCGAGTCGGTGTTCAATGCGCCGTCCTTCCTCGGCGGCAAGAACCAGATGCCGATGGCGTTCAGCCCTGAGACCGGCTACTTCTACGTGCCGGCCAACGAATGGGGCATGGATATCTGGAATGAGCCGGTGTCGTTCAAGCGCGGCGCGGCCTACCTGGGTGCCGGTTTCACGATCAAGCCGCTGAACGAAGAGTATATCGGCGTGATGCGGGCGGTCGATCCGGTGAGTGGCAAGGTGGTGTGGGAGGTCAAGAACAACGCGCCGCTGTGGGGCGGGGTGATGACTACGGCCGGAAACCTGGTGTTCTACGGCACCCCAGAGGGCTACCTCAAGGCGGTGAATGCGACGACCGGTGAGGAAGTGTGGAAGTTCCAGACCGGGTCGGGCGTGATTGCACCGCCTGTGTCGTGGGAAGAAAACGGTGAGCAGTTCATCGCGGTCGTGTCCGGCTGGGGCGGCGCTGTACCGCTGTGGGGCGGCGACGTGGCCAAGCGGGTGAATATGCTCGAGCAGGGCGGTTCGGTATGGGTGTTCAAGCTCCACAAGTCCTGATCGCGAAACGGTGAGCCCTAAACGGCGCGGTCGCAGTTGCTTGCGCCGTTTAGGGCTCCGGTGGCTCATTTTTCGGAGTGATTTTCATGAAGTCGTACCATGCAGTTCTACTCACTGTCGCCCTGGGTGCGGCCTCGGCTGCGAGTGCCGATCCGCGCCAGGATGAGGCGATGATCAAGCTGGCAACCCAGAGCGGGTGTACCACCTGTCACGGCATCGATGAGGCGAAGCCTGGCCCCGAGGGTTTGAAGCCGATCGGCCCGGCCTGGGTCGATGTGGCCGGGCAATATGCCGGTAAGCCGGGTGCTTCGGAGTTTCTGACCCGCATCGTGCTGGAGGGCTCCAACCCCTACAGCAGTCACTGGAAGGGTCAGGTCAGCGGCCTGGCGATGCCGCCCAACGCCGTGGCGATCACCGAAGGTGACGCGCGCATGTTGGTGAGCTGGATCCTCGCACTCAAGAAGTAATCGTTTCCCTCCCCTGCCCGGAAGCTGCAATCAAGAGCTCTCCGTGACTTTCAGCGTCCTTCGGGGCGCTGTTTTTTTTGCTGCGACAGGCGCGTGAAGTGGCCCGGGGACGGGGCGTGAGCGGGAACGATGGTGCAAGGAGACGCGCGGCGGGTTCGAGGTGATGCGAAGCTGCTCCGCGGCGGAACATTTCCGCAGCGGAGCAAGGGTGACTCAAGGCAGCCGATGGGTCAGGCCGTGGTCCTTGAAGATCTGGTCGAGCTCGCCGGAGCGTTGCAGATCGGCAAGGGCTTCGGATAACGCGGCTGCGAGCTCGGTGCTTTCGGCCTTGACCGCCATGCCGATCGGCCAGCCGGTGACGCGCATCTCGGGCATCGAGAGGGCGTCGATTGCGACGCCTTGGGAGCCCGCAAAGGCGGCCTCGAGCTGGGTATAGGTGCCCAGCACTGCCGACACCTCGCCGCGCGACATCGCTTCTGCGGCCTCGGGAACGGTACGGAAATGGACCACGTTCTCGCGTAGCCGGCCATTGAGCACATGCAGCAGGAAGTCGCTTGCATGGGTATCGACCTCGGCGCCGATCTTCTCGCGGGTGAACACCTCGAATGCATTTGCCGCCGAGCCCTGCGGTGCTGGCACCTGCTGGGGATTGCGTGCAAGCGCCATGGTTTCGAGGTGATAGGGCCCAAAGATCGTCACCTGCTTGTTGCTGCGTGCAAAGTCGAGGTCGACCGGTACATGCAGCATCACGTCGCCCGGTTGAGTACCGAGGTAGTGACCGCGCCACACCATGTTGCGCAGGTCGTCGTTCATGGTTTCACCGGCCGGGAACTCGGCGACCTGGGCCTGCAGGCCCAGGCGCCGGGCAAGTGCCTGGCCGATCGCGACGTCGACACCCTTGCCGCGGTCGGAGTAGGGCGCAAAGCCCGCGTACACCGCGATCCGCAAGGCCCCGGCCTGCTGCAGTTCGAGATCGGCCTTGGCATGGGCGGGCATCAGACAGGCGGCGAGCAAGCCGCCTGCGACGCATATGAAGCGCCGGCGGCTATTGTCCGTCATAGACCGTCTCCAGCCAGGCGCGAATCGCCCACATGGCCTCCTGCGAAATCATGCCCTCGAACGGCGGCATGTAGACCGCGCCATTGCGGGTGACACCGTGCCGCACCCGGCCGATGTAATACTCGTCCATGTCGGGGGTGTGTTCGAGGTAGCGCAGGTCGGGTGCGATCCCGCCTGAAACGGCGCCCAGCCCGTGGCAGCGGGCGCAGTTCTGGTTGAAGGCGGAGTCGCCGATCTTGATTGCGTCGGCGTTCTTGCTATAGGGGTTCTCGGCGCGCCATTCTTCGCCGAGCTGTTCGAGTTTGCTTGTATCGACCGCCTGCGGCGTAACATCGCCGTGGGCATTGGCATGCCCGCTTGCAAAGATCAAACAGCAGCTCAGTGCGCTGGCCTTGAGTGTGGTGGCCAGGGTCTCCTCCAGGGTCTTGGTGTTCACTTCGTATATCCTCAAATTGATGGAACAGGGCAGATGCAAGCCGGAAAATGACCGGACATGGGCTTACTGCAAACAGCGTGCCAGCTATCATCAGAACGCGCGCAGGACTACTGTTTACAAGTGTTTGGGTCGCTTCCAGGCGTATGTGCGACAAGGGTTTGTGCTGCAGTGCACGAGCAGGTTTGATTTGCTTCGATCCGTAGCAAGTGCTACCTTTTGGACCGATCAAAGCAAGGGCAGACACGCATCTGACCGCGCAGCAACGGAGGAGAAGCAATGAGTTTGACGTCCGACGGACGCGAAACGAGGGCGCAACGCTTTCTCGTTTCGCGGCGTGAGTTTTTTGAACGGGGCGATTGTCCGGAAGACGGCGTTGGGTCACTCATCATGCGGTCGTGGCAGCGCTGCCGTGACCGGGGGCTGAATCATTCAGCCAAGGGCGAGGCCGATGCCGCCGGGCGAGCCAGCCTGTCGGAATCGCGCGAACGCAACGCGCTCATCCTCGAACAGGCGAGCGGCGTGATGGAGCATGTGTTCGAGCAGATCCGCTCGTCGGGTAGCCTGGTGATTCTTTCGGATCCGGAGGGCTGCATCATCCATAGCCTCGGCGATCCGGATTTCGTCGATCGTGCCAACAGGGTCGCGCTGCAGCCCGGCGCCTGCTGGAACGAAGCCTTGCGCGGCACCAATGCGATCGGCACCGCGATCGCCGAGAAGCGCCCGGTCGAGGTGCTGGGGCTTGAGCACTATCTCGAGGGTAACGGCTTTCTTTCCTGTAGCGCCGTGCCGGTGATGGCGGCAGACGGTAGCTTGTGCGGGGTGCTCGACATCTCGTCCGATCATCGCGTTCATCAGCGCCACACGCTGGGCCTGGTCAAGCTTTCGGTGCAACTGCTCGAGAAGCGCCTGTTCGAGAGCGCGTATTCGGGTGGGATTCTCGTCGCGTTTCATGAGCGACCCGAGTATCTGGGCAGTCTGCAGGAGGGCGTGATTGCGCTCAGCCCGGATGGCGAACTCCTCGGTGCCAACACGGTGGCGCGCGACTGGCTGACCGCCCGTGTTTGCGAGGGCGACGCGATCGGCTTCAACACTATTTTCGCCCAGGGCTTCAGGCGCATCATCGACAAGGCATCGTCGGCCCCCAGCACCATGCTCAAGCTCAGCATGCGACGTGGTGGAGACCTCTATGTTCAGGTCCGTTCGATGCGCCCGCTGGTCGTTCCGATTTCGCGCGATGCCAATGACGATCGGGACGCCGGGCGTTTGCCGCGGGTGGGCAGTGATGCGGCTCAGCCGGGCCGTCAGACCGAGGCCAGGGGCGCGCGCATCACCCTCGAAAGCCTTGCGACCGGCGACCCCGCCCTTGGGCGTGCACTCGATCGCGCCCGGCGGGTGCAGGGCAAGGACATTCCGCTGCTGGTCCAGGGTGAATCCGGTGTCGGCAAGGAGTTGTTTGCACAGGCCTTTCACAACAGCGGTCCGCGCGCATCCGGCCCCTTCGTCGCGCTCAATTGCGCCGCCGTGCCCGAAACCCTGATCGAATCCGAACTCTTCGGCTATGTGGGCGGCGCGTTTACCGGCGCCCGGCGTGAAGGTGCGATGGGCAGAATTCAGCAGGCCCATGGCGGCACGCTGTTTCTGGACGAAATCGGCGACATGCCGCTGGGCATGCAGGCGCGTTTGCTGCGGGTTCTGCAGGAGCGCAGGGTGACGCCGGTGGGGTCGTTGAAGTCCATTCCGGTCGATATCGCGCTGGTGTGTGCGACCCACCGGATCCTGAGCGACGCGGTGGCCAATGGCACTTTTCGCGAGGACCTCTACTATAGGGTTAACAGCCTGACCGTTTGCCTGCCGCCTTTGCGCAGGCGCACCGATATCCGGGTGATCGTGCGCCGGATTCTGGCGAGCGAAGCCGCAGATGCGGGTGGGCGGGAGGTGACGATCGGCGATGAGGTCATGCGCTTCTTCGAACGGCATAGCTGGCCCGGCAACATCCGCCAACTGCAGAACGTGATTCGGGTTGCGGTGGCGCTGCTCGATCCGGACGAAGACGAGATTCTTCCGATTCACCTGCCCGAAGAGTTGTTTGCATCCGACCCGGCCGATGATCGCAAGATGGGTGACCCGGTGCAGCAGCAGCCAGAGGCTTTCCCCGAGCCGCAGGCTGCAGGCATTGCCGTGGCGATGGTGCGCGGTACCCGGCTCGATCAGGTCGAGCTCGATGCGATCAATGCGGTGATGCGCGAGGTCGGCGGTAATGTGTCGGCCGCCGCGCGGGTTCTGGGTGTCAGTCGAAATCGGCTCTACCGAAAGCTCGGGCGGCTGAACTGATTTTTTTTGCCTGCCCGGGCATATGACTTGCTTTACATAGGTTGTCAAAGTCGTTCCCAATAACACCTAGAAAACGAGGAGTCAGTCGATGTGGAAATCTCTGCACATTGATCCAGCGAAATGCACAGGCTGCCTGCAGTGTGAAATGGCCTGTTCGTATGAGCACACCGGGATCATGAATCCGGCCAAGTCGCGGATCAAGGTATTCAGCTTCGAGCATGAAGGCCGCAAGGTGCCGTACACCTGTACCCAATGCACCGAGGCATGGTGTCTGAACGCCTGTCCGGTCGATGCGATCCGGATCGATCTTTCCACCGGCGCCAAGATGGTGTTCGAAGACACCTGTGTGGGCTGCAAGGTCTGCACGATCGCCTGTCCGTTCGGCACGATCAACTACAACCAGGATAGCGGCAAGGTCCAGAAGTGCGATTTGTGCGAGGGCGACCCCGCCTGCGCGAAGGCTTGCCCGACTGGCGCGATCACCTACATCGACGCCGACTGGACCGGATACGACCGCATGCAGGCGTGGGCGGCCAAGGTCAACACCCCGGCTACGGCTGCCTGAGGAGGAACATCATGGGTTGGAACAAGAAAGTCCTGCGGGTGAACCTGACTGCCGGCACCTGTACCGAAGAGCCGCTCAACATGAAATGGGCGCACGATTACCTGGGTTCGCGTGGCCTTGCCACCAAGTATCTGGTTGAAGAGACCGATCCCAAGGTCGACCCGCTGTCGCCCGAGAACAAGATGATCATGTCGACCGGTCCGCTGACCGGCACGATGGCCTCGACCGGCGGGCGTTACACCATCGTCACCAAGGGACCGCTCACCGGTGCGATCGCATGCTCGAACTCCGGCGGCTTCTTTGGCGCGGAGATGAAGTTCGCCGGCTGGGACATGATCATCTTCGAAGGTCGCTCGCCCAAGCCGGTGTATCTGTTCGTCGAGAACGACCGCGCCGAGCTGCGCGATGCGTCGCATCTGTGGGGCAAGAGCTGCTGGGAGACCGAAGAGACGATCAAGGCTCAGCATCAGGATCCGCAGATCCGCATTTCGTCGATCGGGGTCGCGGGTGAGAACCAGGTGTTGTTCGCCTGTGTCGTCAATGACCTGCATCGGGCAGCAGGCCGTTCGGGCGTGGGCGCGGTGATGGGCTCCAAGAACCTCAAGGCGGTGGCGCTGCGCGGCACCAAGGGCGTGGCCGGAATCAAGGATTTCCCCGCCTTCATGAAGGCCACCAACGACGCCAAGAAGGTGCTCGCCGACAACGCCGTCACCGGCCAGGGCCTGCCCAAATATGGCACCCAGGTGCTGATGAACGTGATCAACGAGATCGGTGCGCTGCCGACCCGCAACCATCGCGATTCGCAGTTCGAAGATGCCTCGAAGATCTCTGCCGAAGCCATGCACGAGAAGCGCGAAAGCGACGGCAAGCCGCAACTCGTCACCAATGCCGCCTGTTTCGGCTGCACGATTGCGTGCGGGCGCATCTCCGAAATCGACAAGGGCCATTTCACGGTCAAGAACAATCCCAAGTACTGGGGCGCTTCCGGCGGTCTCGAATACGAAGCCGCCTGGGCACTGGGCGCTGCGAACGGGGTGGGCGACATCGAGGCGCTGCAGTACGCCAACCTGATCTGCAACGAGCAGGGCATGGACCCGATCTCGTTCGGCGCCACGATCGGTGCGGTCATGGAGCTGTACGAGATGGGCGTGCTCACGAGCGAGATGCTGGGCATCGATGCCCCCTTCGGTTCGGCTGAAGCGCTGGCGAAGATGGTCGAGATGACCGCGCTGGGTCAGGGCTTCGGCAAGGAAATCGGTCAGGGTTCCAAGCGTTTGTGCGCCAAGTACGGGCATCCCGGGCTGTCGATGAGCGTGAAGGGGCAGGAATTCCCGGCCTACGACGCACGCGGCATTCAGGGCATGGGCCTCACCTATGCGACCTCGAACCGCGGCGCGTGCCATCTGCGCTCTTACACGGTTGCGTCCGAGGTGCTGGGTATTCCGGTCAAGACCGATCCGCTCGTCACCGAGGGCAAACCCGAACTGGTCAAGGCCTTCCAGGATGCGACCGCGGTGTTCGATTCTGCCGGCATCTGCGTGTTCACCAGTTTCGCCTGGACCCTCGCAGACGTGCAGCCGCAACTGGCGGCCGCCTGCGAAGGCGACTGGAGCATGGAGAAGCTCAACGAGGTCGGCGAGCGCATCTGGAACATGGAGCGTCAGTACAACAACGCCGCCGGTTTCACCAGCAAGGACGACAACCTGCCGCCGCGCCTGATGAACGAAGCGGCCAAGACCGGCCCTGCCAAGGGTCTGGTAAGCGGGCTGGCGAAGATGCTGCCGGAGTACTACAGCGTTCGTGGCTGGACCCCCGAGGGCGTGCCGACCGCGGAAACGATCGAACGGCTCGGCCTGTAATCCTCATGTGAGACGCAACGCCCCCGCGACTGCACGGCGATGCAGCCGGGGGCGTTCAACGCTCGGACAAGGACAATCGAATGAAACATGTGATCCTGGGTAACGGCCCTGCGGGTGTCGTGGCCGTGGAAGCCCTGCGCCATGCCGCCCCGCATGACGAGATCGTGATGGTCGGCTCGGAAGACGAACCGCCGTATTCGCGCATGGCGATTCCCTACCTGCTCGAAGAGAACATCGGCGAGTCGGGCACCTATCTGCGCAAGACCCCCGACTATTTCGCAAACAAGCTGCGGGTGCGCGAACTGCGCGGCCGGGCGGTGGCGCTCGACACCGGCGCGAAGAAGATCCTGTTTGCAGACGGCCATTTCGAGCATTACGACCGCTTGCTGATCGCGACCGGTTCGCACCCGGTGCGCCCGCCGATTCCCGGCGTGGATCTGCCCGAGGTTCAGACCTGCTGGACGCTCGCCGATGCGCGTGCAATCGCCCGCCTGGCCAAGCCGGGTTCGCGGGTGCTGCAACTCGGCGCGGGTTTCATCGGGTGCATCATCATGGAGGCGCTGGCTGCGCGCGGCGTACAGCTCACCGTGGTCGAGATGGGCGACCGCATGGTGCCGCGCATGATGACGCCCAAGGCCGGCGGCATGATCAAGGACTGGGTGCAGAAGAAGGGTGTGAGTGTCGTCACCTCGGCTGGCGTCGAACGCATCGATGCCGTGCAGGGTGGCGAAGCGCCGCTCAGCGTGAAACTCTCGAATGGCAGTGTGCTGGCCTGCGATCTGGTGATCGTCGCGGCCGGCGTTGCGCCGAATGTGGGCTTTCTCGAGGCGACCGATGTGCATGTGGCCAAGGGCGTGCTGGTAGATGACCGCATGCAGACCAGCGTCGAGGGTATCTTCGCCGCAGGCGATGTGGCCGAGGCGCCGGACCTGTTCACCGGCGCGCACATGGTCTCGGCAATCCAGCCGAATGCGGCGGATCAGGCTCGGGTTGCGGCGCTCAACATGGCCGGGCATGAAACCCGTATGAAGGGGGTGCTGGCCATCAACGTGCTCGATACGCTGGGGCTGATCTCGTCCTCGTTCGGCCAGTGGTGGGGCGAGAAGGCCGAAAACGGCGGTTCGGGCGTCGAGCATGTCGACGAGCG
>JAEUNS010000090.1 GCA_016790005.1 Zoogloeaceae bacterium | reverse complement strand
GCCCTGCTGCCCATGACACAAACAGCCGCCGCCGAACAGGCGGTCGATGCGGCAGCGCTCTACGACCACGACCTGCGCCGCCTGCATTCAAGCGAGTCGGTCAATCTGCGCGGTGCTTACGCGGGCAAGCCCATGCTGGTGGTGAATACTGCGAGCCATTGCGGCTACACCGGCCAGTTCAAGGGGCTGGAGGCGCTGCACAAGCGCTACAAGGATGCCGGCCTCAAGGTCGTGGGCTTTCCGTCGAACGACTTTCGCCAGGAGTCGGACGACGAAGCCAAAACAGCCGAGGTGTGCTTCATCAACTATGGCGTGAGCTTCGACATGTTCGTGCCGCTCAGCGTCAAGGGTGCGAACGCCCATCCGATTTTTCGCGAGATCGCACGTCAGTCGTCGGTGGCGCCGCGCTGGAATTTTCACAAGTACGTAATCGACCGCGACGGACATGTAGTCGCAAACTTCCCGAGTAGCGTCGAGCCCGACGACCCGGCTCTGGTGGCCGCGATCGAGAAGGTCTTGTGACGCGCCACACCCGGGATTGACCACTCCTGTCAGCGCAGGGGCGCCTCCGGGCAACCCTTGCAGCCGTTGGTCCGGGCACGCACGAAGACCGCCTGATCGATATTGGCATCGGTGAGGTCTGCGTCGGTAAGATCGGCGCTGGTCAGGTTGGCACCCTGAAGGTTTGCGCCGACAAACGAGGCTCCACGCAGCGTGGTTGCGCGCAGGTTGGCGCGCGACAGGTCTGCCCGGTCGAGTTGGGCCTTCTCGAGGCGCGCATTGGTAAGATCAGCGCCGGCAACATTGGCCCCACTGAGGTTCGCACCGCCGAGGTTGGCATTCTGCAGGGTTGCCCCGCTCAGGTTGGCTTTGCTGAGGTTTGCACCGTTGAAACGGGCCGAGCGTGCATTGATGCGTACCAGCGAAGCGCCTTCGAGATTGGCTTCGCGCAGGTCGGTACTGGCAAGATTGGCCTCGTTGAAGATGGCGCCCGAGAGATTGGCGCCGGACAAGACAGAACGGGTGAACTGCGAGTGTGCGAGATCGGCGCCCGCGAGGTCGGCGCCGTTCAGATTCATGCTTGCACAGAGTGTCCCGCGCCGGATACTGCAACCTTCGACATTCCTGACCCCCTGGGCCATTGCGGCGGCCGCCCCGAGACTGCATAACAACGCAAGTAATATCCGTCTATACATGAAATAAGCTGAGTCCGCTGTTGTCGGTGTTTTGATGGATCAAGTCGACAATTGGTTTAAAAGTTTCGCAAAATATCTGCAAACCATACCCAAACCCCACCGTGCTCTGGCCGGCGCCCGTGCCGTGCGCGGCTGGCCATTATTCCACGGATTCACCCAAGCTCGGTCAGACGGCACTCGGGAGCGCGCCCGTAATGGCTTAAGATCCGTTCATTCGCGCCACTTTCTGTAAGCGGGTCCGGCCCAATCATGCTCAGCTGCCCTCGATCGACAACCCTAAAAATGCTGATCTGCCCCATCTGCGGAATGCCGCTCAATGCCGTCACCGGAGGAGTGAGTTGCAGCGCCGGCCATCGTTTCGACCGGGCTCGCCAAGGCTATCTGAACCTCCTGCCGGTTCAGCATAAGCGCAGCCGCGACCCGGGCGACAACCAGACCATGGTCGAAGCACGTCGCCGCTTTCTCGAGGGCGGCCACTATGCACCGGTTGCACGCCAACTCGCCATGCTGGCCAAGACCCACGGGCCACGACGCTGGCTGGACATTGGCTGCGGCGAAGGCTACTACACCGCTGCCGTCGCCGAAACCTTGCCCAGGGCATGCGGAGCCGCACTCGACATTTCGCGTGAGGCGGTCAAGCGCGCCTGCCGGCGCACGCCTCGGGTCGAGTGGCTGGTTGCGAGCATGGCTCGTATCCCCTTGGCGGATCAAAGCTGCGACCTGCTGATCAGCGTTTTCAGCCCGCTCGACTGGAACGAAGCCCGGCGCCTGCTTGCGCCTGGCGGCAGGCTGTTGCGGGTGGGCCCGACCAATGCGCACCTGATCGAATTGCGCAGGGCGCTCTATCCGGAGGTTCGCGACTATGTCGATGACAAGCACCTGAGCGGCCTGCCGGCGGGTATCCGGGCGGCCGGAGTGGAACATCTCGAGTTTGCGTTGGATCTCGACAGCCCGGAAGCACGCGCCGATCTGATGGCGATGACGCCCCATGGCTGGCGTGCGGGCGCGGAGCGGCGCAGCGCCGTCATGAACAATCCGCTTGGCGTCACGGTGTCGATGCGCTTCGACTGGTTCGAGAGACAGGCGTGAGCGCTGTCTGCACGCGTGCGGGCGCGAGTCGATGCATGATAATCTGCGCGAAGCTTGAAACACGGATCCGGAGCGCAACACGGTCATGGCAACATGCGAATTCAAAATCGTGGGCATGCAGGACGAGCAATGCCTGAGGCTGGTGGTCAATGCCATCCAGGACCTTCCCGGAATCGGCTACGTCGAGGTATCGCTCGAAACCGGAGAAGCCAGTGTCGAACACGGCACCTTCATATCCGAGGCCGATGTGCGCGCCGCCGTAGAGGATGCGGGCTTCGAAACCCGCTGAACTGCGGTGTCCGTACAGACCGGCGCCGGCGCGACGGCGGGCATCGTGGCGCGACGCACGAGTGCCACCAGCAGTTCCCAGATCATCATGGGCCTCGGAGTCGTCACCAGCTCATGGCAGAGAATCGTGCATTCTGAGGGCTTCGTCACCCACGGTGCGCACCGCAGCTTCGATTCTCGCGGTCGGCTCCTCCGCGAAATTCAGGCGCAGGCAGTTGCGATACTTTCCAGATGCGGAAAACAGCACACCCGGGGCGATGCGGATCTTGTGTGCCCACAGGCGGCGGTTGAGCTCGAGCGTGTCGATGTCTCCAGGTAACTCGGCCCACAACAGAAAACCACCCTGAGGGTCGCTCATTCGCGTGCCTGCGGGGAAGTAGCGCGACACCCAATCGATCATCGCATCACGTCCGCGCCGATACTGCGGCCGCATGCGGCGCAGGTGGCGCTCGTAGCCGCCGTTGGCCACGAAGGCCGCCACCGCGAGCTGCGGCGCAATCGCGCTCGCTCCGGTCGAAACGTACTTGGTGTGGAGCACCCGATCACGGTAACGCCCGGGCGCAATCCAGCCGACGCGCATGCCGGGCGCGAGCGTCTTTGAAAATGAACTGCACAGCAGCACCCGCCCATCGGTGTCGAAGGATTTGATCGTGCGCGGGCGCGGATACTGGAACGCGAGGTCTCCGTATATGTCGTCTTCGATGATGGCGAGGTCGAAGCGCTGGGCCAGGCTGATGAGCTTGCGCTTCTTGTCTTCGGGCATGGTGTAACCGAGCGGATTGTTGCAGTTCGGGGTGAGCTGCAAAGCACTGATCGGCCATTGCTCGAGCGCGAGTTCAAGCGCTTCGAGACTGATGCCGGTCTCGGGATGAGTGGGAATCTCCATGACCTTCAAGCCGTTGGCCCTGATGAGCTGCATCGACCCGTAGAAGCTGGGTGAATCGACGGCAACCACGTCACCCGGCCTGGTGATCGCTCGCATGCTGATCGACAAGGCCTCCTGGCAGCCGGTGGTCACGATGATGTCGTCGAGGTGAAGAGTGCAGCCCGAATCGATCGTCAGGCGCGCGACCTGCTGGCGTAACTCGCGCGTACCCGCGAGGCTGTCGTACTCAAGCCCGCGATGCTCGATACGCCGGTTGAAACTGACCAGGCCGCGCAGCAAGGGGTCGAGAGTCGGCACCGCGAAATCAGGCATCCCGCGCCCAAGCGCGAGCATGCTCTTGTCCTCGTTGCCGCACAGCAGCTCCAGCACGTCCTCCCACTGAGAAACCTCAATGGGGCGCTGGGCCGGGCGGCTGGCGTCCGGCAGGCTTCCGGCCATCCGGCGCGAGCGCACGTAGTAGCCCGACTTTGGTCGCGCTTCGGCCAGACCCAGATCCTCCAGGCGCCGATAGGCTTCCTGTACGGTCGCGATGCTGACCTCGTGCTCGCGGCTCATCTCACGGATCGATGGCAGACGATGGCCGGGAAGATAGAGCCCGGTATCGATACGATGCTGCAACTCTGTTGCCAGCTGTTCATACAATTTCATGCTCGCCCCGGCTGAATGAACAAGAACAAATACAGAATACGGACAAAAGCAGCATACAGCAGCACAATACGGCAATCTGTACCGGAATATAATCCTTAGTTTTGAATCTGTATAGATCAGACCAAGCCGGCTAAGCTCTCACCATCAACTACGGGAGCGCCAAACCATGACGATCATCGCACTCTTGCAACGGGCCCTTGCCACACTGAGACTGTTACGCCAACGCCAGAGCACGCGCAGACAATTGCGCGAACTCGACCGGCACGCCTTGCGCGACATCGGCGTGACGCGGGAGCAGGCATTGCACGAAGCATGCAAGCCATTCTGGCGCGCCTGAGCGTCGATCAGGCCCGGATGAAACAAGCGGCATCCATCACACCGGGGAAACAAACTGCTTGGCAGTGCGGGTGCTACGCGGGATAGTGGCACCAGCCCCCGACGGAGACCCCGATGCATCCGGACACCCCCAACTCGACTTCATTCCCACCCGACGGCATCGCCGCAGTAGTGGGCGCAAGCGGCGGAATCGGCGCTGCCTTGCTTGCCCGCTTGCGCGCAAGCAAGGGCTTCTGTGCGGTCGTGCCTCTGGGTCGGAATACAGACCCTGCACTCGAGCTCTGCAATGAAGACTCCATCGCGGCAAGCGCGGCGAGGATCGCAGCGGCCGGCGCACCGCTGCGGCTCGTGATCGATGCAACAGGGTTCCTGCACGGCGGCGGTTTCGAACCGGAGAAGAGCCTGAGCCAACTCGACCCGGCACACATGGCCCACGCCTTCGCGATCAATGCGATCGGCCCTGCAATGCTGATCAAGCATCTTGCGCCACTGCTTGCCAGCGACGGGAAGGCGGTGTTCGCGACACTTTCGGCGCGGGTCGGCAGCATCGGCGACAATCGCCTGGGCGGCTGGTACAGCTATCGCGCCTCGAAAGCGGCGCTCAATCAGCTGGTGCATACCAGCGCAATCGAATTGGGGCGCCGCAAGCCGCAAGCGATCATCGTGGCGCTGCATCCGGGCACGGTGGCGAGCCCGCTTTCGGCACCTTTTGCCAAGACCGGGCTCGAGGTGCGCTCACCGCAGATCGCTGCGGACGAACTGCTCGCAGTGATCGAGCGACTAGAGTTGACGGATTCTGGTGGGTTCTTCGACCACAAGGGCATGGCGATTCCATGGTGAGCGCCGTTTTTTGACCTTGTCGGACACCTGAGCACACGTTTCATGCTGAAATGACGGCCTTGCCGAAACACTCGGAACGCTAAGCTCATCATGCCCACGAAACCTGCCTACGCTGAACTCACGCAACATTACACCCGGCTTCATCGCTTCAATCACCTTGCCGCGATGGTCGGCTGGGATCGCAGTGCGATGATGCCGCCCAAGGGCAACGATGCCCGTTCGGCAGCCGAAGCCGAGCTCAATGCCTTGATTCACCGCAATCGTACCGACCCGCGCCTTGGCGACTGGATCAGCCGTGCCGAGGACGAAGACCTCGACTCGATCGAACGCGCCAATCTGCGCGAGATCCGCCGCGATTGGCGCCAGGCCAATGCGCTACCCGAATCATTGGTGGAAGCCAAGACGCTGGCCGAAGCGCGCTGCGAACATGCCTGGCGCGCGCAGCGCCAGGCCAACGACTGGGAGGGCTTTCTGCCCAATTTCCGGGCCGTGCTCGATCTCGCTCGGCAGGAGGCCCAACTCCTTGCCGACGACACCGGGCTGAGCCGCTACGACGCACTGATGGACCGCTATGAGCCCGGCGTGCGCGCTGCCGACATTGATCGCATCTTCGGCGATGTCGTGGGCTGGCTGCCGGGGCTGATCGCCAGGGTACGCGACAAACAGGCTAACGAACCGGTGACAGCCCCGGTCGGGCCGTTTCCGATCGAACACCAGCGCGCGCTGAGCAAGACGGTCATGACCCGCCTCGGTTTCGATTTCGACGCCGGGCGCCTGGACCAGAGCACCCATCCTTTCTCGGGTGGCGTGCCGGAGGATGTGCGGATCACGACCCGCTACCGCGAGGATGACTTCCTCCAGAGCCTGATGGGCACCATCCATGAAACCGGGCATGCGCGCTTCGAGCAAAACCTGCCGCGCGAGTGGCTCGGCAAACCGATCGGGCTCGCCCGTTCTTATGGCATTCATGAAAGCCAGAGTCTTTCGTTCGAGATGCAGCTGGCACGCAGCTCGGCGTTTGCCGGCCTGCTGTCGCCCTTGTTAAGCGAGCACCTTGGCCCCCAGCCCGCGTTCGAGCCCGCCAATCTTGCGCGCCTGCTCACGCGTGTGCGCCCCGGCTTGATCCGGGTCGATGCCGACGAGGTGACCTACCCCGCCCATGTGATTCTGCGCTATGAGATCGAACGCCCGCTGATCGAAGGCGAAATCGAAGCCGAAGATATTCCCGACCTGTGGGACCGCAAGATGTTCGAGATGCTGGGACTCGACACCCGCGGCAATTTCCGGGACGGCTGCATGCAGGATGTGCACTGGCCGCTGGGCCTGTTTGCTTACTTCCCCAGCTACACCCTGGGCGCGATGTATGCAGCCCAGTGGTTCGCAAGCATGCGCAAGACCAGCCCCGATCTCGACCAGCAGATCGCCGACGGCAGGCTGTCAGCGGTATTCGATTGGCTCCAGACCCATATCTGGAGCCAGGCCAGCCGCTGGGAGACACCGGAGCTGGTACGCAGGACTAGCGGCAGTGACCTCGACCCGGCGCACTTCCGGCGTCACCTGGAAGCGCGCTACCTCTGAGCCCCCAGGAGACGTCTTGAACGCTCCCGCAGCAGATGAGTGCCCCCGGCGACCCGACGTGTTTCTGGAAGACTACATGCGTTTGCGTTCACGGCTGATCGCTGGCGACGACCCGCTGCCTGGAAGAGCAGCGGTCGCCGATCATGGCCTTGGCGCTCTTTAGGCGGTAGGCCATCAGCACATTCCTGGTCACCTGGCGTTTGAGACGCAATACCTCACCGCAGCTGCCGCGCGTGACACAGCTTTTGCGTGAAAGTCGCTATGGCGACTCACTGCGCTCCCCTCGCCCGCTTGCGGGAAAAGGGTTTGGGGTGAGGGAACGGTCTGGCGGCTTTCATGCTTCAGGGTGGTCGCCATGACCGTTAGGAGCCAGGACGATTACTGACCGCCCCAGGGCATGACTGGCACGGTCGAAATCGCGTTCGCTGGCGCACCCTCGATCAGGCGACGGCTTATGGCGAGATAGACGAGGGTGCGATTGGCTTCGTCCCACATGCGAACGACCCGCGTCTCCTTGAACAGGACCGAGGTACTTTCGGAAAACACCTCTTCGTCCGTGGGCAACTTGGACGGTAGCTGAATCGGCCCG
>JAEUNS010000085.1 GCA_016790005.1 Zoogloeaceae bacterium | reverse complement strand
CCTGCGTGCCTCGCTGCCCACTGCTCTGCGGCAGGCAACTCTCGGACGGTGGGAATCACGGTATAATCCGGCGCCGCAACAGGGTCAGATGCGCTTTGCGCTGATCGTTGTCATGGTCGCTATCCTGCATCGATTCGTCTTACGCGACGTCATGGGTGCGTTTCTGTTTCACTCTACGGTATCTACTTTGCAACACATCCGAAATTTTTCGATCATCGCTCACATCGATCATGGCAAGTCCACGCTGGCTGACCGCCTGATTCACTATTGCGGTGGCTTGTCCGAGCGGGAGATGGAAGAGCAGGTGCTCGATTCGATGGATCTCGAGCGCGAGCGCGGGATCACGATCAAGGCTCAGACCGCGTCGCTCCGTTACAAGGCCCGTGATGGCGAGGTTTACAACCTGAACCTCATCGACACGCCGGGGCATGTGGATTTCTCGTATGAGGTCAGTCGTTCGCTGTCGGCCTGCGAGGGCGCGCTGCTGGTCGTCGACGCTTCGCAAGGGGTCGAGGCGCAGACGGTTGCCAACTGCTACACCGCCATCGAACTGGGCGTCGAGGTGCTGCCGGTTCTGAACAAGATCGACTTGCCTGCGGCTGATCCGGAGAGCGCACGTACCGAGATCGAAGACGTGATCGGGGTCGATGCTTCCGAGGCGGTGCTCTGTTCTGCAAAGACCGGCCTGGGTATCGAGGAGGTGCTCGAACTGGTGATCCGCCGGGTGCCTCCGCCCAAGGGTAATCCGGATGGCCCCCTCAAGGCCCTGATCATCGATTCATGGTTCGACAATTACGTTGGTGTGGTCATGCTGGTGCGCGTCGTCGATGGGGTGCTGCGGGTCAAGGACCGCATCCTGTTGATGTCGAACGGGGCGCAATACCCGGTCGATCAGGTCGGCGTGTTCACACCCCGATCGGTGGCGCGTGATTCGCTGTCGGCCGGCGAGGTCGGGTTCGTGATTGCGGGCATCAAGGAACTCAAGGCGGCCAAGGTCGGCGATACGGTCACGGTTGCAAACCGTGCTGCGACCGAGGCCTTGCCCGGCTTTCGCGAGATCAAGCCGCAGGTGTTCGCTGGCCTTTATCCGGTAGAGTCCAGCGAATACGATCAGCTGCGCGACTCGCTCGAGAAGCTCAAGCTCAACGATGCGGCGCTTCAGTACGAGCCCGAGGTTTCCCAGGCGTTGGGGTTCGGCTTCCGCTGCGGCTTCCTGGGGCTGTTGCACATGGACATCGTGCAGGAGCGGCTTGAGCGCGAGTTCGATATGGATCTCATCACCACTGCGCCGACCGTGGTCTACGAGGTGATGATGAACAGCGGTGAGACGCTGCGCATCGAGAACCCGTCGAAGCTCCCGGAGGTGTCGAAGGTCGCCGAGATCCGGGAACCCATCATCACCGCCACGATCTTTCTGCCGCAGGAGTATGTCGGCTCCGTGATCACGCTGTGTAATCTGAAGCGTGGAAACCAGGTGGACATGCGTTATCTGGGCCGACAGGTACAGCTGGTCTACGACATGCCGATGAACGAGGTGGTCATGGACTTCTTCGATCGGCTGAAATCGGTGTCGCGCGGTTATGCCTCGCTCGACTACGAATTCAAGGAATATCGCACGGCCGATCTGGTGAAGCTCGACCTGCTGGTGGGCGGCGAGAAGGTCGACGCGCTGTCGGTGATCGTGCATCGCGCAAACGCCGCCTATCGGGGGCGCGAACTCACCGCCAAGCTGCGCGAGTTGATTCCGCGGCAGATGTTCGATGTGGCGATCCAGGCAGCGATCGGCGCCAATATCATCGCGCGCGAAACCATCAAGGCCCTGCGCAAGAATGTGCTCGCCAAGTGCTACGGCGGCGACATCAGCCGCAAACGCAAGCTCCTCGAGAAGCAGAAGGAGGGGAAGAAGCGCATGAAGCAGGTCGGAAACGTCGAGATTCCGCAAGAGGCCTTCCTGGCCGTGCTGCGTACTGACGAGAACAAGTGAGCGTTGCGATGGACCGATCTGATCACCCGGCACGCGTTCGCCTCGATGCCGGGTGCGTTGCTTGTGTAACAACGGAGTTTTCGTGAATTTTGCCCTGATCCTGTTTCTGCTGCTGGTCGTGACGGCGGTACTGTGGTTCATCGATCGTTTTTTTGCCCGCAAGCACCGGGCGCCTAACACGCCCTCGCCATGGTGGGTGGAGTATGGCGCGAGCTTCTTTCCGGTGATCCTGATCGTGTTTGCGCTGCGTTCGTTTCTGGTCGAGCCGTTCAAGATTCCTTCGGGTTCGATGATTCCGACGCTGCTGGTCGGCGATTTCATTTTGGTGAACAAATGGACCTACGGTATTCGTCTGCCGGTGATCAACAAGAAGGTGATTGCACTCAATGATCCGCAGCGCGGCGAGGTGATGGTGTTTCGCTACCCGGCCGATCCAAGCATGGACTACATCAAGCGGGTGGTCGGTCTGCCCGGCGACCGGGTGGAATACATCAACAAGCGCCTGAGCATCAACGGCCAGGCAGTGCCGATCGAAGAGGCCGGCGAGTTTCTGCATCCCGACCGCCTCTATTATTCACCGATGTTTCGCGAGCAACTCGGCGCAGTCGAGCATTTTGTGCTGATCGAGCGCGATGTCCCGGCTTTCGTTCCTAAAGTGTTGAACTTTCCCGGGCGCGAGAACTGCACCTATACTAGTGTGGGTGTCAGTTGCACGGTACCGGCAGGTCATTACTTCGTCATGGGGGACAATCGCGATGCGAGCAGTGACAGCCGGGTGTGGGGGTTCGTTCCGGATGAGAACATTGTTGGCAAGGCGTTCTTCATCTGGTTCAATTTCAATGACTTGAAGCGAATCGGCAGTTTTCACTGAACTGAGGGGTGATTTGCATGAGAAACAGGCAACAAGGCCTCAGCCTGATTGGACTCATCATAGTCGGCGGGTTGCTTGCATTCGTGCTGCTGGTCGGCTTTCGGTCGGTGCCGGCGTTCACCGAATACTTTGCAATTCAGCAGGTCATCCGTGCGGTGGCCGACGAAGGCGACAGCGGCGCGTCGATGACTGAATTGCGCCGCAGTTTCGACCGTCGCAGCGGCATCGATAACATCAGCACCATCACCAGCAAGGATCTCGACATCTTCAAGCAGGGTGGCAAGGTGGTGATCGAGGTCGAGTACGAGCGCAAGGTGCCGATCGCAGGCAATGTCAGCCTGTTGTTCGATTTCAGCGCATCCACCGCGAACAGGTAGTGAAATCCAGTCACGGTCCCCTGCAACAGCGACTTGGTCATGTTTTTTCAAATGTGGCCTTGCTCGAGCAGGCACTGACCCACCGCAGTTTCGGCCAGCCGAACAACGAACGGCTGGAGTTTCTTGGCGACAGCATTCTCAACTGTGTGATCGCGATTGCGCTGTTCGAGCGCTTCGATGCGCTCAAGGAAGGCGAGCTTTCGCGCTTGCGAGCCTCGTTGGTGCGCCAGGAAGGTTTGCACCGGGTGGCACAGACGCTCGAGCTTGGCGATGCGCTGCGCCTCGGTGAGGGTGAGTTGAAGAGTGGCGGCTTTCGGCGGCCTTCGATTCTTGCCGATGCGCTCGAGGCGGTGTTTGCCGCGGTCTTTCTCGATGCCGGGTTTGCCGCTGCCAAGAGCGTGATCGATCGTCTGTATGCCCCCCTGATCGCCGAGATCGATCCGCGCGCTGCGCTCAAGGATCCCAAGACCGCGCTCCAGGAATGGTTGCAGGGGCGCAGAATGCCGCTGCCCAGTTACCAGCTTGCAGATGTGCGCGGCGAGGCGCATGCGCAGGAGTTCGAGATCGTGTGCGTGATCGAGGCCTTTGACCTCAAAACCACCGGACGCGGCGCCAGCCGCCGCGCCGCCGAGCAACAGTCGGCCGAGCTCGCGCTCGCCGCATTGAGAGCAAAATGACCGACACCCCCAATGCCTCAGCGCCTGGCGAAGATTTTCGCACCGGCTTCGTCGCGATCGTCGGGCGCCCCAACGTCGGCAAGTCGACGCTGTTGAACCGCTTGATCGGTCAGAAGATCAGCATTGTTTCGCGCAAGGCCCAGACGACCCGCCACCGCGTCACCGGAATTCTCACCGACGATGACACCCAGTTCGTGTTCGTCGATACCCCCGGGTTCCAGACCACGCATCGCAACGCGCTCAACCGCAGCATGAACCGCACGGTCACGACCGCGCTCGGCTCGGTGGATCTGGTGTTCTTCGTGATCGAGGCGGACCGCTTCAACGAGGACGATCGCAAGGTTGTGAGCGTATTGCCGCAGGATGCGAAAGTCATTCTGGTGATCAACAAGGTCGACCTCGTCAAGGACAAGACCCGACTGCTACCCTTCATCGAGCGGGTTGCGGGCGTGTTTCCGTTTGCCGAGGTGGTGCCGCTCAGCGCCGAGAAGGGGAATCAGGTCGAGGTGCTGGTCAAGGCCGCAAGACCCTACCTGCCGATTGCGGCGCCGATGTTCGATGCAGACGACATCACTGACCGCAGCGAGCGCTTTCTTGCATCCGAGTTCCTGCGTGAGAAGCTCTTTCGCTTGCTGGGCGACGAGCTGCCCTACGGCATCGCGGTCGAGATCGAGAAGTTCGAGACCGAGGGCAACCTGCGGCGCATCTTCGCGGCCGTGATCGTAGATAAGGCGAGCCACAAGGGCATTGTGATCGGCCGGGGAGGCGAGCAGCTCAAGCGCATCTCGTCCGAGGCGCGGGTGGAGCTCGAGAAGTTGTTCGAGGGGCCGGTGTATCTCGAGGTGTGGGTCAAAGTGAAGAGCGGCTGGGCCGACGACGAACGCGCGCTCAAGAGTCTCGGCTACGAGTAAGCGCGACAGGCGCAACAACTACGGACTGCCGTGAGCCCGAAACAGCGGATTGACCAGCAGCCTGCGTTCATCCTCCACAGCTATCCGTGGCGTGAAACCAGCCTGATCGTCGAGGCCTTTTCGCGCGACCATGGGCGTGTGGCGCTGGTGGCCAAGGGTGCACGCAGACCCTTGTCGGCCTTGCGCGGGGTGTTGATGGCGTTTCAACCGCTGCAGCTCGACTGGTCGGGCGGTGGCGAGGTCAAGACCCTGATTCGCGCCGAGTGGCAAGGCGGACAGCCCTTGCTCACCGGTCGAGCCTTGTTGTGCGGCTATTATCTCAACGAGTTGCTGGTGAGGCTCTCTGCGCGCGAAGACGCACATCCAGCGCTTTATCGTGCCTATGCGACCGCGCTCGCGGCACTGGCGCGCGGCCTGCCGATCGCACCGCTGCTGCGGCGCTTCGAGCTCGCGATGTTGCGCGAACTGGGTTATGGCGTCGGCCTCGAGGTCGATGCCGAAAGCGGCGAGGCGGTCGATCCGGCCGGGCGCTACGTCTATATAATCGAAAAGGGCCCGGTTTCGGCGCCGGATTACGCGGGCGAACTGCCGACGCTCACTGGTCGCAGCCTGCTCGACATGGCGGCCGACACCTTCGAGCGGCCCGAAACCCTCACGCAGAGCCGCAATCTGCTGCGGGCATTGATCAACCACTATCTGCACGGGCATGAGCTGCAGTCCCGGCGGGTGCTGAAGGAGTTGCAGGAACTGTGATCGAACTGGGCGTGAAGATCGACCATGTGGCCACTCTGCGCCAAGCGCGGCGCACTTGGGAACCCGATCCGTGCTGGGCTGCGGTTGAGGCGCACCTGGGTGGGGCGGACGGCATCACCGTACATTTGCGTGAAGACCGCAGACATATCCAGGACGACGATGTGCGTCGCCTGAGCGAGCTCACCCAGATCAAGCTCAACCTCGAGATGGCCGCAACCGACGAAATGGTCGAGATCGCGCTGCGCCTGCGTCCGCAGATGGCGATGCTGGTGCCCGAGGGGCGGCAGGAGGTGACGACTGAAGGCGGGCTGGATGTGCTGTCGCAGGAGGCGCGCCTGGTCGATATCATCGCGCGCCTGGGTGAGGCCGGCATCGTGACCAGCGTATTCATCGACGCCGATCCAGATCAGATTGCCGCGGCGGCCAGGGTGGGCGCGCGGGTTTGCGAAGTGCACACCGGGCCATACGCGCATGCCTTTCATTCGGCCGGGCGCGATGCCGAGAGTGCGGCCGTGGTGGCGGAACTCGAGCGGGTGCGGGTGGCGGGCGAAGTCATCATTGCTGCGGGCATGCGCTTCAACGCCGGGCACGCATTGAACTACTACAACGTCCAAGCGCTCGCGCGTCTGCCCGGCCTGCGCGAGCTGCACATCGGGCATTCGATCGTCAGCCGTGCAGTGATGGTGGGTATGCGCGAGGCCGTGGCTGAAATGAAGCGGCTGATGCGCGAGGCCGCCGCGCGCGGTTGAGGCCGGAATGATTCATGGTGTCGGCACCGACATCGTGCGCATCGTGCGCATGGTCGATGCGCTCGCGCGTCATGGTGACCGCTTTGCGACCCGTATTCTCGCCCCGGCAGAGCGTGCCGAATTCGTCGCGAGCCCGGAGCCGGCGCGCTTTCTGGCCAAGCGCTTTGCCGCCAAGGAGGCCTTTGGCAAGGCGCTGGGTACCGGCGTGGCCAGGCCTGCGACGCTGCATGCGCTGGCGGTGCGTCATGACCCCCTTGGGCGACCGCTGTTTTGTTATTCCGACGAGTTGTCGGCCTACCTGGAAGAGCGCGCAATGGCCGCTCATCTGAGTTTGTCCGACGAAGCCGATTATGTGGTCGCGTTTGCACTGATCGAGATTCGATGAGCGGTAGCCGACCCCTCAAGCGCCACAACATGACTTCCAAGCCAAACCTGAATGTACGCGCCTTGCCTCTTGGCCCGGTGATGCTCGACGTCGCTGCCACCCGCCTGACCGATGAAGAGCGCGAACGACTCTGCGATCCGCTGGTGGGCGGCGTGATCCTGTTCGCACGCAACTTCACCGGATCGGAACAACTCGCCGCGCTGACCACCGAGATTCATGCCTTGCGCGAGCCGGCCCTGATCATCGCCGTCGATCATGAAGGCGGACGGGTGCAACGCTTCCGCGGCGATGGATTTACCCGCCTGCCGCCGATGCGCACGCTCGGCGAGCGTTGGGAGCAGGACCACATCGCCGCGCTCGAGATGGCGCGCAGCACCGGCCTGGTGCTGGCGGCGGAGCTCATTGCGCATGGTGTCGATCTGAGCTTCACGCCGGTGTTGGATCTCGACTACGGCGTGAGCCGGGTGATCGGCGACCGGGCGTTTCATCATGATCCGCAGGTGGTGGCCAAGCTGGCTGGCGCGCTGGCCGCAGGCATGGCCGAAGCCGGCATGGGCTGCGTCGGCAAGCATTTTCCCGGACATGGCTTCATCGAGGCCGATTCGCATGTCGACATCCCGGTCGACGAGCGCGGCTTCGACGAGGTGTGGGCGGCAGACATCGCACCCTACCGGCACCGCATCGGGCGCCAGCTCGCCGGGGTCATGCCGGCGCATGTGCGCTTTCCGGCTATCGACCCGCAACCGGCGGGTTTCTCGCCGTTCTGGCTGCAGGAGGTGTTGCGCGGGCGGCTGGGCTTTGGCGGGGTGATCTTCAGCGACGATCTGACCATGGAGGGTGCAACCGTGGTCGGCGACATCGTGGCGCGCGCGCGTGCGGCGTTCTCGGCCGGTTGCGACATGGTGCTGGTGTGCAACCGCCCCGATCTCGCTGATGAGTTGCTCGATCGCTGGGCGCCGCAGGTGCCCGATGCCGTGCGCGAGCGGCTGCTGCGGCTCAAGGCGAGCCGCCGCCATGGCGATGTTTTCGCGCTGGAGCTGAACCCCCTCTATCGCGATGCGCGCGCGCGCGTCGAGGCGCTGTGCGCCGAACTCGGCTGATTGCGCATGCAGCCCGAGGGCGACACCGCAGTTCCTTTCGATGCCAAGGCGTTCATGCGTACCGTGCCAGAGGAGCCGGGCGTCTACCGGATGATCGGGCTTGGCGACAAGGTCTTGTATGTGGGCAAGGCCAAAAACCTCAAGAAGCGTGTTTCGAACTACTTTCAGCGCAGTCAGCCGAGTCCGCGCATCGCGATGATGGTCGCGCAGATCGTGCGGGTCGACGTCACCCCGACCCGCTCCGAAGCCGAGGCGCTGATTCTCGAGAACAATCTCATCAAGAGTCTCGCGCCGCGCTACAACATCCTGTTTCGCGACGACAAGTCCTATCCGTACATCTGCCTCTCGGGTGATGCGTTTGCGCGCCTGGGCTATCATCGCGGCGGTTTCGCCAAGGGGGCGCGCTACTTCGGACCGTTTCCGAATTCCTGGGCGGTGCGCGAGAGCATTCATCTGCTGCAGAAGACCTTTCAACTGCGCACCTGCGAGAACTCGGTGTTTCAGAACCGCTCGCGACCGTGTCTGCTGCACCAGATCAAGCGCTGCTCGGCACCGTGCGTGGAGGCTATTTCGGAGAGCGCCTACGCCGAAGACGTGAAGCTGGCGACCCGTTTTCTGGACGGGCGCGCAAGCGAGGTGGTGGACGACATCAGTGCGCGCATGCATTCGGCTGCCGAGCGGCTCGATTTCGAGGGCGCAGCCGCGCTGCGTGATCAGGTGCGATCGCTGCAGGCGGTGCTGCATCGGCAGTTCGTCGATAGTCGCAAGGACGAAGATGTCGACATCATCGCGGCGATCGAGGAGGGCGGTGAGGTCTGTATCAATATCGCGATGGTGCGCGGTGGTCGCCATCTGGGAGATCGACCGCAGTTTCCCAGCACCAGCGCCGGTTGCAGTGCGCTCGATGGCATGCTCGCTTTCGTTGAGCAACATTACCGCGACCATCCGATTCCCACTCGCCTGGTCGTCGCTGTCGATTCCGAGGCGGTGCGCGAGATCATGGCTGAAGTGAGTGAGCGCAAACCGGTGGTGGTAGCGCCGCGGACCGCAGCTGAAAAGGCCTGGATGGAGATGGCCGAGAGTAATGCCCGACTCGCGATTCAGTCACGCCTGCGCGATACCGGGCGGGTCGAGGCGCGGCTCACCGCCTTGACCGAGGCACTCGATCTGGCCGAGGCACCGCGACGGATCGAGTGCTTCGACATCAGCCACACCATGGGCGAGGCGACCGTGGCCTCATGTGTGGTGTGCGAGGACGGCACGATGAAAAAGTCCGAATATCGCCGCTACAACATCAGCGGTATCACCGGTGGAGACGATTTCGCTGCGATGCGCCAAGTGCTCGAGCGGCGCTATGGCAAGGTCGCAGCCGGCGAGGGCATCTGCCCGGACCTGATCCTGATCGATGGCGGCAAGGGGCAGGTCAGTGCGGCCCGCAGCATTCTTGCCGAGGTCGGACTCGAGGCGGTGGCGATGGTCGGTGTTGCCAAGGGCGAGGGCCGCAAGGCGGGGCTGGAATCACTGATTCATCCAGATGGGCGTGAGCCGCTGCTACTCGGAGGTGAGCATCCGGCCTTGCATCTGATCCAGGAGATCCGCGACGAGGCGCACCGGTTTGCAATCACCGGACACCGCGCCCGGCGGGCGAAAACCCGGGTTGGCTCAAAACTCGAAGACATCCCGGGGGTGGGTGCGACGCGTCGCAGGAGTCTGCTGGCGACCTTCGGCGGGTTAGACGGAGTGCGTGCAGCAACAGTCGAAGATTTGTGTCGGGTTGATGGCATCAACCGAAAACTTGCGGAACAGATATACAATGCGTTGCATTAACGTGACCAAGATTGTTTCGGCCAATGCGGCCTTGCCATGCCCCTCAATATTCCGAACACCCTCACTTGGGCGCGTATTGCACTGATCCCGATCTTTGTCGGGGTGTTCTATCTGCCCGACACCATGCTGGCCCCGGCGATGAAGAACCTGATCGCGACTGCGATCTTCATTGCGGCTGCGGTGACCGACTGGTTCGATGGCTATCTCGCCCGCTCGCTTGGCCAGACGTCGGCGTTTGGTGCGTTTCTCGATCCGGTGGCAGACAAGCTCATGGTTGCGGCTGCGCTGATACTGCTGGTGCAGCTTGCCCGGGTCGATGCGATCATCGCAGTGGTGATCATAGGGCGCGAGATCACCATTTCGGCCTTGCGCGAGTGGATGGCCCGCGTTGGCCGTGCCGCCAGCGTCGCGGTCGCGACCGTGGGCAAGCTCAAGACCACGGCCCAGATGATCGCCATTCCGATGCTGCTCTATTACGACCGGATTCTGTTCGTCGACGTGAAGCTCATCGGCAATATCCTGATCTATGCCGCAACGGTGTTGACGTTGTGGTCGATGATCTACTATCTGCGCCGAGCGCTGCCGCAATTGGCTGACGCGGATGCCAAGCATTGACCCCGTTCAGTCCGTGAACATATTCTAGATAAAACGCGTTGACAGTCAGTAATTAGCGGCTATAATTGCGGTCTTTCGAGCGGGAATAGCTCAGTTGGTAGAGCGCAACCTTGCCAAGGTTGAGGTCGCGAGTTCGAGCCTCGTTTCCCGCTCCAGTCTTAAGATGCGCAAGTTCAGCGTATTTGACCGGAATTAAGTTTCAGCCGGTTTGTTGGTACGGCGCGATGGCAGAGTGGTTATGCAGCGGCCTGCAAAGCCGTGTACCCCGGTTCGATTCCGAGTCGCGCCTCCAAGACTTGCAGTATTAAGCCCGCCGCGTGCGGGTTTTTTGTTGTCCGGGGTTTGCAGTGTCCGGGCATGCATTGGTCGGCTTTATCCCGTCGCAAGATCAACTTCGTTGGGTGCAAACCCAACCCTTCCATCGCCATGCCTTCCGTCTGGATGATCGTCGCCAGTTTCTTGTTCGCCTGCATGGGTGTGTGCGTGAAGCTCGGCTCGGCGCAATTCTCCACTGGAGAGTTGGTGTTCTACCGCGGCTTCGTCAGCGTGGCGATGATGCTCGTCGTCGCCCGCGTTCGCGGTATCACGCTTGCAACGCCGCACTGGCGCCTGCAGTTGTCGCGTAGCGTATCCGGATCGTTTGCGCTGATGTGCTACTTCTTTGCGATCGGAATCCTGCCGATTTCCACCGCTGCCACCTTGAGCTACACCTCGCCCATATTCGTCGCGTTATTGCTGGCGCTGTTTCTGGGCGAGCGTTTGCGCTGGCCTACCCTGTTTTCGGTTGTGACCGGCTTCACCGGCGTCGTGCTCTTGCTGCGGCCGACGCTGGCGGCGGGGCAGGAACTCGGCGCGATGGTCGGACTCGCCTCCGGTGCAATCGCGAGCCTCGCCTACATCAGTGTGCGTGAGCTTGGGCGAGCGGGTGAGCCAGAAGTGCGTACGGTTTTCTGGTTTTCGCTGGTCACGGCCACACTCGGTCTGGGGTGGGCGTTGGCAGGGCCATTGCATATTCCGGATTGGCGAGGTGCGGCAATCGTGCTTGGCGTGGGTTTGTTCGGTGGACTGGCGCAGGTGGCGATGACAAGATCCTACCGCTACGGGCGAA
Organism: Zoogloeaceae bacterium; assembly: GCA_016790005.1. GTDB lineage: Bacteria > Pseudomonadota > Gammaproteobacteria > Burkholderiales > Rhodocyclaceae > UBA2357. The sequence continues at coordinate 817 of JAEUNS010000085.1, read as the reverse complement.
CGGTCGTTTCGGCCAATCTGAGCTATTCGACCGTTATATTCGCCAGTTTCTTTGGTGCGATGCTGTGGGGTGACAAGCTGCCGTTCAGCGCCTGGGTGGCGATCGGGCTGATCATCGCGAGTGGTATTGCAGTGTCGCTTACTGCATCCAGGGAGGCTACCGATCCCCTCAAATGAATCAGCGCGGGGTGATCGGGGTGATGTCGGACTCGTGCTTCTTGTTTTGCTTGGCAGCTTTCTTTTCCTTGGGAGTGAGCGCCGGTTGTTTCTTCTGTTCCTTTCTGCTTTTCTGTTCCTTGCCCATGATCGCTCTCCTGATTGAACGTCCGAAAGTTCGACGTCCGATCAGTATAGGCCTTTGAAACCTGGCAGGGGGCCGATCGCCAAATTTCGCGCTCGTATATCAAGAGTTCAACGCCGTCGGTAACGAGACGCCGCCGCTCAACCGGCTTTGAGGAGTCGAGCCATTGTCGCCACCGCCGCGCCCGCGGATTCGAGTGCGGTTCGCAAGCGCTCGTCGGTCATCGAGCCATCTTCGCCAAATGTCTTGTTTGCGAAGGGCACGCCTACCTGATCGGGCAGCACCACGAATCCGAGATTCGACAGATACAGACGGGTGTGTTGAAGTGAGCGGATTCCGCCGAGAGCGCCGGGCGACGCCGAGGCGATACATGCCGGTTTGCCGCGAACATGAATCGTACCCGGGCGGCCATCAGCCATTGGCCGGGATACCCAGTCGAGCGTGTTCTTGAGCAGGGGCGAGAAGAAGCCGTTGTACTCGGGGCAGGCAAGCAGCAAACCGTCATGCTCAGCGAAGA
>JAEUNS010000079.1 GCA_016790005.1 Zoogloeaceae bacterium | reverse complement strand
CCGATCACGGCTGCGCGCTTCGATGCCGGCTATCTCAACAACCCGGCACCCGCCTATCCGCCACTGGCGCGCAGAATGCAGGAGCAAGGCAAGGTATTGCTGCGCGTTCATGTAAGCGCCGACGGCAAGCCAGGCAAGATCGAGCTCTCCTCCAGTTCGGGCTCTGACCGCCTGGACGCCGCCGCTCGGGCCGCTGTCGCCCGCTGGCGTTTCATACCCGCGCGCCAGGGCGACAAGGATGTCGAAGCCTGGGTGATCGTTCCCATCATTTTCAAACTTGAAGGATCCTGACCATGCAAGGCACTGAAGCGTTCGGCCTCCATCACCTGTGGGCCCAGTCCGACCTCGTCATCAAGAGCGTCGCTTTCATACTGCTGGTCATGTCGATCGCAAGCTGGACGCTGATCCTGACCCGCGCGCTGAGGCAGTGGCGAGCCCGCAATCACGACGGAGCAATCGAATCGTTCTGGAACGCCGCCAGTCTGGAAGAAGGGATGGCACGCGTGTCGCGCCTGGCCCCCGACTCACCCGTCGAAGCGCTCACCCGCCAGGGCGCTGCCGCTGCTGAACACCTGCGCAACCACACCCGCACCGACACCCTGGGCGGCAAGCTCGACGCCGACGAGTTCGTAACCCGGGCATTGCGCAAATCCATTGCGCTGTCGACCGCACAACTCGAGTCCGGGCTCACGGTGCTCGCGTCGATTGGCTCGACTGCGCCATTCGTTGGCCTGTTCGGCACCGTCTGGGGCATCTACGGCGCACTGATCAACATCAGCGCCTCGGGCATGGCAACCCTCGACAAGGTCGCCGGCCCCGTCGGCGAAGCTTTGATCATGACCGCCTTCGGCCTGTTCGTTGCAATTCCGGCGGTGCTCGCCTTCAATGCCTTTACGCGGGCAAACCGGCTCGAGTTGTCGGAACTCGATGCATTCGCGCACGACCTGCACGCCTGGCTGACGACCGGCAGCCGCCTGGCCAGTACCCCCATCGGCGAAGCTCAGCCCCAGGACGACACGCATCGCCCCACCCAATCGGCGCGCGCGTTGTCGCAGGGAGCCTGAGATGGCCTTCGGCGGATTCGAACGGGATGCACGCGGGGCACCCATGAGTGAAATCAACATGGTGCCGCTGATCGACGTCATGCTGGTACTGCTGATCGTGTTCATGATCACCGCCCCGCTATTGACCCACTCGGTCAAGATCGACCTGCCCATTGCGAGCAGCACCAGCAGCAACGAGAAACCTGACACCGTGACCTTGGCTATCGACGCGAGTGGTGCGCTGTTCTGGAACAATCAAGCCATCGACGAGGCCGCGCTGGCCGCGCGCCTCGAAGAAGCGGCTGCGCTCAGCCCGCAACCGGAACTTCACCTGCGTGCCGACAAGGACACCCGCTACGAGCGGCTGGCACAGCTTATGGCGCAGGTAAACGGCGCGGGCCTCCAGAAACTCGGCTTCGTCACCCAACCTGAATAGGCCCGTGCTTTCGCCGGCCCGAACATGTCTGCCCGAACCGGCAACAACGTATCAAGCCGACCGCGAACGCACCCGGATGATCACATCTACCTCCTCGAGATCGACGCCGGGTGGCAACTTTGGCATCCCGACCACGGTGAGTTCGTCAGCACTGACGTCGCTCAGCTTGCCCGTGGTGACGTCGTAGAGGTGGTAGTGGGGTGCGGTATTCGAGTCATAAAAGGTACGCTCTGGATCCACGATCAACTCCCTGACCAGGTTTTTCTCCCGGAACAGTTTCAGCGTGTTGTAGACAGTCGCGCGTGAAGTTTCGGGTGTCGTTTCGCGCACCCGCTCGAGAATCTGGTCGGCGGACATGTGCACCGGACGGGTCAGCAGCACTCGCGCAACTTCGAGGCGCTGCAGGGTGACCGGAATACCGGCAACTCGCAATCGCTCCGCGACCTCTCTGAATTGACGCATTTCCATCGCACTCTCCTGGAATGAGCGTTACCGGGAGCCCGCCGGCCTCGTCGGGCCAGTCAAGCCATCGCCTGGCTCAATTGCCGACGCCGGGTGCGCCCTCCAACAAACGAGAGGCACCCGGCCGTCGCCGAAAGCGTTGGACTCAGTCGAAGGGCTTCGGCGGCGGGGTTTCATTAACCGATGCGGGCAGCAGCGGCATCATGAAGCGCGGTTGATCACCGGTCAGCGTCTTCAGGAATGCAACGATCTGTCCGACTTCCTGATCCGAATACTTGCGACCGAGTTGCAGCCTGCCCATGATCTCGACCGCCTGTTCGAGCGTGGCCGCCTCACCATCATGGAAGTACGGGTAGGTGAGCTCAACGTTGCGCAGGGTCGGCACCTTGAAGTTGAAGCGATCTTCATCCTTGCCGGTCACACCCGCACGCCCTTCGGCAGTGCTGGCCGACTTGTACGGCTCGACGATACCCATCTTCTGGAACGAGGTTCCGCCAACCGCCGGACCATTATGGCAAGCAACGCAACCGCTTTCCTTGAACAAGGTGTAGCCAGCCAACTCGTCCTTGGTCAGCGCCTTGTCATCACCCACTAACCACTTGTCGAACGGCGAATTGGGGGTGACCAGAGTCTCCTCGAATGCAGCAATCGCATCGGTGATCTTGTCGATATCGATGCGTGCCGAGCCATACACGGTCTTGAATTCGGCAACATAACCCGGAATCGACTGAAGCACATCGACCGCGAGCCCATGGGTGAAGCCCATCTCGCCCGGATTCGCGATCGGGCCACCGGCCTGCTCCTGCAGGTTTGCGGCCCGGCCGTCCCAGAACTGCGCGACTGCGAGGCTCGAATTGAGCACGGTGGGCGCATTGATCGGACCCTGCTGCCATTTGTCGCCGATCGAGGTCTTCAGATTGTCGGTGCCGCCCATCGACAGGTTGTGACAGGAGTTGCACGAGATGAAGCCCGACTTCGACAGGCGCGGGTCGAAGAAGAGCTTCTTGCCCAGTTCGACCTTGGCCGGATCTGCAGCCTGAGCCGGTGCGATCGGCTGGATCGGTTCATCACGGACCGATGCGGCCCAGGACATGCTGCTCGTCGCGACCAGCGCAACAGCCAGACTGATGACTTTCATTCTCATGACTCACTCCCTTGAAAAAATTCGTGGATCGGCGACACAAGCTATCCGTGCCGATCGACCAATCCGTGGCCGTACCGGCGCCCATGCTCAAGTTCGCGGGCCCTAACGGGTCAGCCCCGCAAAACAGTTGGCAACCCGGTCGCAGCATTTGAACTGGCTGCAGGCTTTGGACACGGTCTAAATTCTGGACGTCATTGAACAGTGAAAATGACGACTCTTTTTTGACATGGATCATGTTTTTGGCGATTAAGTCAGACTTAAGGCCGAAGGGTGGCGACCACGGGCGCACGGGCTAAGACCAAGGAAGTCAGGTTCTCAGAAAAACGTAATGCAAGTCATTCCTATTTATGTAATCATCTCTTGACTTTCATACCACGACACAAGAGCCGACTTTTCTACGTCATCCCTGCAGCCCTTACCGCCTCCTTGAAACCAATGAAGAATGAACGCCTGATCCAGCTTGCCTGCATCGCCTCGTTAGGCCTGGTATCACTCACACCC
>JAEUNS010000070.1 GCA_016790005.1 Zoogloeaceae bacterium | reverse complement strand
ACCGATGACCATGGTGTTCCGCGCAGGCGACGCCGGGATGCTCGATCGGGTCAAGGCAGGCGACAAGATCCGCTTCGTGGCCGAACGTTCCGGCGGGATATTCACCGTCACGACGCTGGAGTTGGTGCCCTGAGGACGATGTGATGAGCAAGCCCGCTCCCGGCCGCGCACACCCGCAAGCGCCGCAGCATGCCCGCTCACCGAGGCGCTGATCTTCGTGCTGCTCTATCTCAACTTCCGGCGCCTGACCGAAACCCTGATCGTGATGCTGTCGGTGCCCTTCGCGCTGGCCGGCTTCGCGGCGGAAACATGGGCAGCCCGGCGCCTGCATCCAGTCGGGTGGGCGAGTGATCGTCACTCCAACGACCCACATAGGATGCGCACACCATGTACGGAGACCATGAGCTGATCCACTCTCCGCTGTAGCAGTAAGTCACCATCGGCACTCATACGGTCGAGATCCGCATCTTCCGGCGAGTCGGAGGATCTCAGCCATTGTGGCGCAGTTCCAATAACTGCGCCACAATGGCGCCACATCCACCCAAAACGGCGCCAATAGCCCTATGCCGTCGACCACCGACCTTCTCAACAGCATTCAGACCTCGGGAGACGGAGTGACGCTGGCCGAACTGCTGACTCGACATCCCGAGATTGCCAGGCGCACGGCGCAACGCTTGATCGCGAAGCTGATCGCACGCGGAGAAATCCGCGCGCAGGGTGAAGGCCGAGCCCGCCGCTATGTTGGTGCTGGCGTCAGCGCTGCCATGGGCGATACCTTGGGCACCAGCACCGATGCTTTTCCAGGTCATATTCCGCTTTCTGCTGACAGCCAGGACATCCTGACTTATATCAATTTGCCGCTCCAGGCCCGCAAGCCCTTGGGTTACCAGCGTGAATTTCTCGATGCCTACCGACCGAATCAGACCGGGTATTTGTCCAAGTCCCTGCGCCGGCAATTGCACCGGATGGGAAGAACCGCTGATCTGGATGCACCGGCTGGCACATACAGCCGCGCTATTCTCAGTCGCCTGTTGATCGATTTGTCATGGGCGTCGAGCCATCTGGAAGGAAATACTTATTCACGCTTGGATACGCGTGAGCTCATCGAGCATGGCAAGGCTGCACGCGGCAGGGCTGCGATCGAGACGCAGATGATTCTGAACCACAAAACGGCGATCGAAATGCTGGTTGAAAATATCGACAGCGCCGGGTTCAACCGCTACACCTTGATGAATCTGCACAGTGCGCTGGCGGAAAACTTGCTGCCCAACCCTGCGGATGAGGGGCGGATTCGTCAGCACGCGGTCGATATCGGCAAGAGCGTCTATCGCCCGCTGTCCACACCACAGCAGATCGAAGACGCACTGGATTCACTGCTCGGCAAGGCCAACCAGATTCGCGACCCATTTGAGCAGTCTTTCTTCATGATGGTGCATCTGCCTTATCTGCAGCCCTTTGCCGACGTCAATAAGCGCACCTCCCGACTGGCAGCGAATCTGCCCCTGTTTCGTGCCAATTTATGTCCGCTGACCTTTCTGGATGTGCCAGAGCAGGCCTACAGCCGCGCCACCTTGGGTGTGTATGAAATGACCCGGGTGGAATTGCTGCGCGATCTGTACGTTTGGGCCTATGAGCGCTCGACGCAGGAATACCTGGCCATCAAGCAGGATCTGGCTGAACCTGACCTCCTGCGTCTGGCCTGGCGCGACTTCACCAAAGAGACGCTGCGCAAGGTCGTGCGGCATCCGGAAATCGACCCGCTCAGCCACATTCAACAAGCTGTGGCTGCACAGGTTCCGGTGCCGGAGCAGGCCGATGTGCAGGCGCTGCTGATCGAAGAGCTCCGGCGATTGCACGAAGGCGTACTGGCACGCTATGGTTTGCGCCCCGCCGAGTACGCGGCCTGGAAGGCGGTGCATTGATCCTTGCCGAGCTCGGTATCGCTGCAGCAAGCCATCCGCGCAAAGCTGGCGTTTCCTGCATTCGCCAAACCGGGCGAAAGCTGACAACTTTGTAATCCGCATGACAGCGTCGCGACGGACAGATACCGGCACAATCTCAGGCGTCTGATGCATATCAACCGGAGCGAGAACCTTGATCGACCAACATTGGGCAAGGCGCGCCGTGCGAGTCGGCTGTGCCAGTCTTGCCGCAGTGCCGCTGATTGCGTTCGCTCAGTCCCCCGCACCCGCGGGGCCGCTGGACTGGCGCAGCGCCAATGACAACGTGGGCCGGTTCGAGCGCGGTCACATCGACGTACTCAAATGGGAGAGCGCCAACCCGGCCACCCAGGCGGCCGCTGCGGCCGCGGCGCCCGCCCGTGACTTCAACCTGCCCACCGCCGATGACGCGGTTCGCCAGGCCTGGCGTATGCACCGCGATCTCGCCCTGCCGCTGGCACGTATCGGCCCGGACAGCGCAAACGCGATTGCCGCGGGTCAGTTACTCGCCATCGAGCCAGCGCTGCAACGACAGGTCAATGATCTCGATGAAGTCCTTGCAGTCGCAAGCGATGCGCGCAAGGCTTGGCTCAAGGCGGTAGCCGCGCGCGCGGTCTTGCAGCACCGGCGCAATGCGCTCACTGCTGCCGAGGCGGCCAACGAGCTCGGGCTGCGGATGGTGAGCACGGGCAACTGGAGCCGCCTGCAGCAATCCGAGGTGAAACTGGCACAACTGTCTGCGCAGGCGAACCTCACCCGAGCCGAGTATGCCGCCACCCGCACCGAGGCGCAGCTCATCGCGGCGCTGCAGCTCGACGGGGTTCACACTGCGGTCGGTGTGCCCGATCAATTACCTCCAATGCCCGATCAAATCATTTCCGAGGACGAATTCACCCAACGACTCGCCGCACTCCATGCCCACAGCCCGGGCGCAGAGCGTCGCCGCAGCGCAGCGGCAGCCCCGGTGGTGTTTTCGGCCTACCGCGCTGCCCAGGCCATCGCGACGGCCAGCGCCGACGAAGCCACGGTGCGCGGAGTGATCGCCGAGGAAACCGTGCTCCACTACAACGGCATGTTGAAGAGCGTATGGGATGTGCTCACCACCGCGCGCGGGCACGCGGAGGCCACGATTGCGCAGATCGGCACACAGCGAGACTTTCTCATCGCCGAAACCGACCTGTTGTGGACACTCCAGGGTGGCATGCCCACAGGCCTCGTTTCACTTGACAGCAACGACAACCCCGGCCCCGCGTCGGCGGCCCACTAGGCTCGGTTCGAATCGACATGATCACATCACGACGACAGTTTCTTGCCGGCACCGCCGCGTCGGTGACCGGACTGGTGGTGGCGCGCTCGGCGCTTGCAGGGCTGCCCGAGGCGGTCATCCAGACCTCGGTCGAGACCGCAGCGCCGCTCGTACCGCCCACCGGCCACCCTTACAACCCTGTGGTCACCCTCAATGGCTGGACCTTGCCTTGGCGCATGAACAAGGGCGTGAAGGAATTCCACCTGGTCGCCGAACCGGTGGTGCGCGAAGTCTCGCCCGGTTTCGTCGTGAACATGTGGGGCTACAACGGCCAGAGCCCCGGCCCGACCATCGAGGTGGTCGAGGGCGACAAACTGCGCATCTTCGTCACCAACAAGCTGCCAGAACACACCACCATCCACTGGCACGGTCAGCGCCTGCCCAATGGCATGGATGGCGTCGGCGGGCTGACCCAGCCGGCGATTCCGGTCGGCAAGACCTTCGTGTACGAATTCGAGGCGCGCCGGCCGGGCACCTTCATGTATCACCCCCATGCCGACGAAATGGTGCAGATGGCCATGGGCATGATGGGTTTCTGGGTGACCCACCCGAAGGGCAAGCACCCGCACATCGCCACCGTCGAGCGCGACTTCTGCTTTTTGCTCAACGCCTTCGATGTCGAGCCCGGCAGCCATACGCCCAAGATCAACACCATGACCGACTTCAACATCTGGTGCTGGAACAGCCGCGTCTTCCCCGCCATCGACAGCCTCAACGTGCGCCTGAACGACCGGGTGCGCATCCGTATCGGCAACCTCACGATGACCAACCACCCGATTCATCTTCACGGCCATGAGTTCCTGGTCACCGGCACCGACGGCGGCCCCACCCCGCCTTCAAGCCGCTGGCATGAAGTCACCACCGACATCGCCGTGGGTCAGATGCGTCAGATCGAACTCGTCGCCGATGAGGAAGGCGACTGGGCGATGCACTGCCACAAGAGCCATCACACCATGAATGCGATGGGCCATGATGTGCCCACCATGATCGGCGTCGATCACCGCGGTCTGGTCGGCAAGATCCAGCAGGTCGCTCCCGACTACATGCTGATGGGCGAACGCGGCATGGCCGACATGGGCGACATGGAGATGCCGCTCCCCGACAACACCGCCCCGATGATGACCGGCCGGGGCCAGTACGGCCCGCTCGAGATGGGCGGCATGTTCACCGTGTTCAAGGTACGCAAAGACCAGAAACCCGGCGACTACAGCGACGCTGGCCCTTTCCGGCATCCACCCGGTACGGTCGCGCGCGAATGGCAAGGCGACGCCCCTCCCGCCACCCGCTCGGAACCCACGCCGGACGCAGCGCCTGCGGCGGCGACCGCGGTCAAACCCATCGGCAAACACACGTCGCACTGATGACGAAACCGGCATGCCCACCCGCCCCAGAACCCAAGCCGACCGGAGAGACCGGATAATGCTCCTCAAACCCCTGATTGTCGCAAGCCTGCTCATGGGCGCTCCGGTCGCGTTCTCGCACGGCGAGAAAACGCATGACAAGACCACCACCTCCGCCGTCTTGAAGGAGCAAAAACCCTGGGGCATTGCCGGCGACGCCCCGACCGTCACCCGCAGCATCGAAATCAGGATGGGCGACAACATGCGCTTCGCCCCGGAGCACATCGAAGTCACCCAGGGCGAAACCATACGCTTCGTGCATTTCAACGACGGCAAGGTGATGCACGAATTCGTGCTGGGCACGGCCGACGAACTCGCCGAACATGCCGAACTGATGAAGCGCTTCCCCGGCATGGAACACGACGAACCCTATATGGCCCATGTGCCCCCCGGCGAAACCGGCGAGATCATCTGGCATTTCAACCAGCCCGGCGACTTCGACTTTGCCTGCCTGCTTCCCGGCCACTTCGAAGCCGGCATGGTCGGCAAGATCAAGGTCGTTAGCGGTGA
>JAEUNS010000069.1 GCA_016790005.1 Zoogloeaceae bacterium | reverse complement strand
CCGACCATCGAGGTGGCGAAGTTGATCATGCGTCGAGCGACGCCGCCATGGGTCAGGAAGTTACCGGCCAGGATGAAGAACGGGATCGCCATGATCTCGAACTTCTCGATACCGGTGAACATCTTGAGCGCAACCGACTCGAGCGGTACCTCGGTGAACAGGAACATGAAGCTCAGCACGGTCATGCCGAGCGCCACGCCCACGGGCATGCCGATCGCCATCAGGACGATGAGCAGGCCGAAAACTGCAATTGTATTGGTCATTTCAGCTTGCTCCCGTCAGTTCTTGCCACCGGGGCGCTTCGGATGGGTCTTGGCCCATTCCTCATCGCTTTGGCCGGCATGGGCGTGTTCGATGTCTTCGGCGATCACGATGGCTTCGCCCACAGACAGCGATTCGGTCTCGTCATCGAGGCCCTCGACATGGCCGTGGTTGTGCGTCGGCAATTCGCCGGTGCGGCGAAAATCCGCCATCACCTGCAAAAATCGAAAGCACATCAGGAACGAGCCGAGCGGCACCGCCGAATAAACGATCCAGGTCGGCCATTCGAGATCCGGCGTGGTCGGACCTTCGTAGTAGTCACCGATATCGCGACCAAGCAGCGAGAGCGTCTCGTAAGCCATACCGTTCTCCCACACGAACAACAGGCCAAAGATGCCGATGAGCCCGGTGAACAGCGCCCCGCATGCCAGCCCGAGCTGAATCATCATCGCGCGCGTCTGACCGGTCATCTTGTTGATGAGGATATCGACACCCACGTGAATCCCGGTGCGAACACCGTAGGCCGCACCAAACTTGGCCATCCACACGAACAGGATGATGCAGAACTCCTGCGCCCAGCCGAAGTGCAGGCTCAAGAGCCAGTCCTGCAAACCGGGTATCGCCCACCCCGAGGCATAGCGGTGCAGCACCGATATAAAAATGACTATCGTCGCGACGGCCATCAGCGAGGCGATGATGAACTCTTCGAGGCGATCCAGTAACTTGATCACGATCAGTCTCCTTTACAAAAAACGCCCGCTGCGACGGGTTGGTGTCGCAACGGGCGTGATGGATCGAAGCCTCAGAGTTTCGACGGATCGAAACCGGTTTCGGCGTAGATGGACTGGATCAGGTCGGCCCCGATACGTGATTCCATCTTCTTGTGCACCGGCACCATCGCCTTTCTGAATACATTACGTTCTTCCGGGGTCGGCTCGTGGATAGCCGTCTTGCCGGAAGCACGCACGCCTTCAAGCGCCTTGGTGTTTTCCTCGAGCGCGATCTTGTTGGCGAAATCGGTGGACTCCTTCACCGCCTGCTCGAGTTGGCCGCGCACCTCGGCCGGCAGCCCGTCCCAGAACTTCTTGTTGGTGATCAGGGCGTAGCCGAGGTAACCATGATCGGTCACGGTCATGTGCTTCTGCACCTCATGCATCTTCTGGGTGTAGAGGTTCGAGTGCGGATTCTCGGTGCCATCGACCACCCCGGTCTGGAGCGCCTGATAAACCTCCGAGAACGCCAGACTCTGCGGAATGGCGCCGACTGCGCGCATCTGCTCTTCGAGGACCTTTGACGACTGTACCCGCATCTTCTTGCCCTTAAGATCTTCGGGCTTCATGATCGGCGTGTTGGCCGAGAGCGACTTGAACCCGTTGTCCCAGAACGCCAGCCCGGTTACGCCACGACCACCGAGCTTGTCGAGGAGCGAGGCGCCGATCGGCCCCTGCGTGACCTTGTGCAGCGCCTCGGCGTTGTCGAAGATGAACGGGAGGTCGAACACTTCGAACTCCTTGATACCCATCGGACCAAACTTTGCAAGCGAAGGCGCGAGCATCTGAACCGCTCCCATCTGCAGCGCTTCGATCTCTTCCTTGTCCTTGTAAAGCGTGCTGTTGGCGTAAACTTCAACCTTGACCTTGCCACCGGTCAGTTCTTCAGCCCGCTGCTTGAAGAACTCTGCAGCCTTGCCCTTGGGCGTGTCGGAAGCCACCACATGGCTGAACTTGATCGTGATGGGGTCAGCAGCCACTGCAGCAGCCGACATACCCACGGCGATCAGCCCAACAATCAGCGAACGAAATTTCATGACTCACTCCTCCTCACTTGCATTGATTTGAGATCTCTTGCTTGCTCCTTGGCACCACCATGCGGCGCTAGCCTGGAACATGATGCGAGTTTCCTCCCGAAGCGGGCAGGCTGCAATTGCGGATTTCCACAAGCACACTCGACATAGCCCTGCCTCCGTACCCGCTTGATTGCATGATGCTCGGATGCCCGTGCATGAGCGCAGTTTGGAGACTTTTGATGCTGCGGCGCACCACTCAAACGAAAACGCCCGTGGCGCAATCGACACGGGCGTTGGAAAAACACGCGAAAGGAGCACAGGCCAGGCCCGGCAGCGCTCACTCCAGTTCAGCAGCTCGCACGACCCGTCGGTTGCGCACGCCCTCGGCCAGGGTATCGAGCACCGTGATGGTGTCATCCCAGCCAATGCAGGCGTCGGTAATGCTCTTGCCGTACTCCAGGCTCTTGCCCGGAACCAGATCCTGCCGCCCCTCCTGCAGGTGGGATTCGACCATCACCCCGATGATGCGGGTGTCGCCCGCGCTCATCTGCCCCGCCACGTCGCGTGCGACTTCGATCTGCAGCCGATACTGCTTGCGGCTGTTGGCATGCGAGAAATCGATCATGACCTTGCCCGGCACGCCCGAAGCGGCGAGCTCCTTGCAGGCCGCATCGACGCTCTCGGCATCGTAGTTGGTCGACTTGCCGCCGCGCAGGATCACATGGCAGTCCTCATTGCCGCAGGTCGAAACGATCGCCGAATGCCCCGCCTTCGTGACCGACAGGAAATGGTGGGGCGACTGCGCGGCCTTGATCGCGTCGACCGCGATCTTGACGTTGCCGTCGGTGCCATTCTTGAACCCGACCGGGCAGGACAGCCCCGAGGCAAGCTCGCGATGCACCTGGCTCTCGGTCGTGCGTGCGCCAATCGCCCCCCACGAAATAAGATCGGCGATGTATTGCGGGGTGATCATGTCGAGGAATTCGGTGCCCGCAGGCAGGCCGAGTTCGTTGATCTCCCACAGCAGCTTGCGGGCGAGTCGTACGCCTTCGTTGATCTTGAAGCTGTTGTCGAGATAGGGATCGTTGATCAGGCCTTTCCAGCCGACGGTGGTACGCGGCTTTTCAAAATATACCCGCATCACGATCAACAGATCGCCGGCAAGACGGTCAGCCTCGGCCTTGAGCTTGCGCGCATACTCGATCGCCGCGTCGAGGTCATGAATCGAACACGGCCCGATCACGACCAGCAGGCGGTCGTCTGCACCAAAAAGAATGCGGTGAATCGACTGCCGCGCCTGATAGGCAACCTCGGCGGCAAAAGGCGTTGCCGGAAACTCCCGCAGCAGATGCGACGGGGGAATGAGTTCTTTTATTTCCTTGATGCGAACATCGTCGATATGTATCTTGACCGAGGCAGACATGGCACAAACCCTGTTATTTTACTTACGGTAGGCTCGTGAGTTTAACGCATCAATGAGTCGAGCAAAGCAATAGCAAACCGATGATTACCAAGAACCCCAACACCACCGCACTCGCCACACTCAAGGCGCTCATTTTCGTGCTCCTGCTGATTCCGGCCGCGCTCCTGGCGCAGGGCTGGTTCGCCGACAGCCTCGGTTCGAATCCGGTCGAAGCCGTTCGGCGCGCCACCGGCGAATGGACCCTCAGGCTGTTGCTGATCACGCTTGCGGTCACCCCCTTGCGACGGTTGTCGGGCCTGCACTGGCTGCTGCGCCTGCGCCGCATGCTGGGCCTGTTCTCCTTCGCCTACGGATGCCTGCATGTTGTCAGCTACGTGTGGCTCGACCAATCGTTTGACTGGTACGCAATCGCAGAAGACATACTCGATCGACCCTTCATCATGGTGGGGTTCGCGGCCTTCGTGCTGATGATTCCGCTCGCGCTCACCTCGAGCAATGCAGCGATTCGGCGCATGGGCGGCCGTCAATGGCAGGCGCTGCATCGTTCGATCTACGCGATCGCCATCATGGCGGTGGTTCATTACTGGTGGCTGGTCGAGGCAGACCTGCTGATGCCACTCATCTACACGCTGATGCTCGCCGCCCTGCTCGGCGCACGCGGCTGGTGGCGCGAACTCGAGCGCCGCCGCCAGCTGGCTGCGCCGGCCGCACTACCGCGATTCAAGGGCAAGGTGATTCGTATCGTGCCCAAGTAGCTGGCTCCCGGCATCGGCCTGCGCCGCAACGCGCAGGTGCAGGCCTCAGGAGCTTCTTGGTCGCAGCGCCTGCTTGGGGCGGAAGGCCTTGATCACCAATTCATCGGTCTCGACATAAGGCCCGCCGATCAGGTCGATGCAATAGGGGATCGCGGCAAAGATACCGACATGGGTCACGCTGCCATCGGCTGCACGCAAACCCTCAAGCGTCTCGCGGATGGATTTTGGCTGCCCGGGCAAGTTCACGATGAGACACTTACCCCGCACCACCGCGACCTGTCGCGACAGAATCGCAGTGGGCACGAAATTCAGGCTGATCCGGCGCATCTCCTCGCCAAAGCCGGGCATCTCCTTGTCGCCAACCGCGAGCGTGGCTTCCGGCGTGACATCGCGCACCGCTGGCCCGGTGCCGCCGGTGGTCAGCACCAGCGCACAGCCGGCCTCGACGAGTTCGATCAGCGCGGCCTCGATCAGCTTGCGCTCATCCGGAATCAGGCGGGTGTCGGCACTCCAGGGCGAGGTGATCGCGGCTCCCAGCCAATCCTTGAGGGCGGGGATGCCCTGATCTTCATAGGTGCCGTCCGAGGCTCGGTCGCTGATCGAAACCAGCCCGATGCGAATGTGTTCGCTCATTGTCACTCCGTCAATTGGGGAAATCGGATTCGTCTGGCGACGATGCTGGCGCGCTTTCGTCATCGCCACCGGCGCCCGCATCGAGATCGCGCAGTACCCGAAAGATCTCGCGAAAGGCCCGCGGCGGCTTGCTCTGCTCGCGCTCTTTCAAGGCATTGCGCCGCAGCGTGCGCAGGTGCTGAAGGTCTGCGCCCGGCCAGGTATCGGCGATCCGACCCAGCACCTTGTCGTCGTCCAGGAGGTCATTGCGCAGGCGCTCAAGGCGATGCTGGCGTGCAACCTCGGCCTTCGACACGCCGTTGAACGCATCGAGTTGCGCCTGGATCGGGGCGGGGTCGATATGCCGCATCAGCTTTCCGATGTACTGCAGCTGACGGCGGCGGGCGCCATGCTTGCTGATGCGCTGCGCGTCCCTGACCGCCGCGAAAAGCTCTTCGGGCATCGGAACCTTGGCAAGACGCTCGGACGAGAGGGCCACGAGCTGCTCGCCAAGATCCTGCAGCGCATGCATCTCGCGCTTGAGGCTGCTCTTGCTCGGTCCGTCATAGAGGTCTGACGGCTCTTCGGCGTCGTCAGCCGGCGCGTGTTGATCATTCATCGGGGTTTTCATATTCAGGATCGGGTTAAGATTATAGCCCCTGAAAAAACCGACTTCGCCCATGTCAGCCACCGGCTTCTCATTCTCACCCGACCGCCTCCGTGAAATCGCCACCGACGTGCTCAAGTATGCCGCCGAGCGCGGTGCGACGGCCTGCGAAACCGACGTCTCCGAGGGCTTCGGCCAGACCGCCTCGGTGCGCAAGGGCGAAGTCGATACCATCGAGTACAACCGTGACAAGGGTGTTGGCGTCACGATCTACCTTGGGCAGCAACGCGGGCATGCGAGCACGTCCGATTTCTCGACCGAGGCATTGCGCTCTACCGTGGATGCCGCGCTTTCGATCGCGCGCTTCACCGCCCCCGACCCCTGCGCAGGCTTGCCGGACGAAGGGCTGCTGGCACGCGAATGCCCCGATCTCGACCTGCATCACCCGTGGCAACTCGGGGTCGAGCAGGCCATCGAAATGGCGCGCATCTGCGAACAGGCCGCCTACGCGGTCAGCCCGAAGATCGGCAACTCCGAAGGCGCCAGCGTCTCGACCCAGGAATCCCATTTCATCTCGGCCAACAGCATCGGCTTCATGGGCGGGTTTGCGAGTTCGCGCCACGGCGTTTCGTGCTCGGTGATTGCGGGCAGCGATGATGAAATGCAGCGCGAATACTGGTACGACTCGCGCCGCAATGCGCGCGATCTGGGTTCGCCTGAATCGATCGGCAGACGCGCGGGCGAGCGCGCACTCGCCCGCCTTGGTGCGCGCCAGATCAAGACCTGTGAAGTACCCGTGCTGTTCGAGGCCCCCCTTGCCGCGTCGCTGATCGGCAGCCTGGTGCACGCGGTGAGCGGTGGTGCGCTTTATCGCAAATCATCGTTCCTGCTGGACAGCCTGGGCCGGCAGGTGATGTCGGCACTGGTCAATATCTCCGAGCGCCCGCACATCAGGGGCGGATTCGGCTCTTCGTATTTCGATAACGAAGGCGTTGCAACCGGTGATCGCGAGATCGTCAGCGATGGCGTGCTGCAGGGCTACTTTCTATCCACTTATTCCGCACGCAAGCTGGGGCTCCAGACCACCGGCAATGCCGGTGGCTCACACAACCTCATCGTGAAGGACGGCGAACTCGGATTCGACGCGCTGGTAAGCCAGATGGGGCGGGGCCTGATCGTGACCGAATTGCTCGGCCACGGCCTCAACTATGTGACGGGCGACTATTCGCGTGGCGCCGCCGGCTTCTGGGTCGAAAACGGCCAGATCCAGCATGCGGTCGAAGAGATCACGATTGCCGGCAACCTGCGCGACATGTTCATGGGCATCGCGGCGATCGGCAATGACGCCCTGCCGCGTGGCGCCAAGCACTGCGGTTCGATCCTGATCGACCGGATGATGATTGCGGGCAATTGACGCTCTTCGTGGGCCTTGCCCCGATTAGGGTTTTCCGCGCTTTCGGCAATATTCGCAGCCCCTATAATCGGCGACGTACCGATAAAACTCATTCTCAAAGGAGAGCTCTGTGGAACGTCGTGGATTTTTGAAGGGTGCGGGCATAGCCGGAATTTTGGCAGCGGGCACAGCTCCGGCAATCGTCAATGCGCAGGAAAACATCCGTTGGCGGCTGGCATCGAGCTTTCCCAAGTCGCTCGACACCATTTATGGTGGAGCCGAAACCTTTTCCAAGAACCTCGCCGAGGCGACGGGCGGCAAGTTTCAGCTGACGGTCCATCCGGGAGGTGAGCTGGTGCCGCCGCTGGGCGTGCTCGACGCCGCTCAACAGGGTACCGTGGAGTGCGCGCACAGCGCGAACTACTACTTCTTTGGCAAGGATGAAACCTTCGCCATGGATTGCGCCATCCCCTTCGGCATGAACTCGCGCGGAATCACTGCATGGATGTACGAAGGCAATGGCTTGAAGCTCATGCGGGAATTCTACGCAACCTTCAATATCGTGAATTTCCCGATGGGCAACACCGGCGCCCAGATGGGTGGCTGGTACCGCAAGGAAATCAAATCGGCCGCCGACATCAACGGCATGAAGATGCGCATCGGCGGCTTCGGCGGTCGCGTACTGGCGAAGATCGGTGGGGTGCCGCAAAACATCCCTGCCGGTGAAATCTACCAGTCGCTCGAAAAGGGCACGATCGACGCAGCCGAGTGGATTGGTCCCTACGACGATCTGAAGCTTGGTTTCCACAAGGTGGCCCCGTACTACTACTACCCGGGCTGGTGGGAAGGTGGTGCGCAAATCACCCTGATGGTGAACGACAAGGCATACAACAGCCTGTCGGCAGAGTACAAATCGATTCTCCGCCAAGCCGCATCCGACGCCCATGTGGTCATGCAGGCACGCTATGACGCACGCAACCCGACTGCACTCAAACAACTGATCGGCGAAGGCGCGAAAGTGTCGCGATTCCCGAAGGAAGTGATGGACGCTGCATTCAAGGCGTCACGCGAAGTGTACGCCGAGCTGAACGAGAAGAATCCGAACTGGAAGAAGATCTACGCCGACTACAGCAAGTTCCAGGCAGACCAGATCCGCTGGAACTCACTCCCCGACGGCAGCTTCGACCAGTACATGGCCGCTCAGAAGCTTTGATCCGGCAGCCCTGAAGACGCATGTTGCCGGCCAGGGTGAGCCCGTCCCCGGTCGGCAACACTGTTTTTGGCCCGGACTGAACGCCAACCGGTAGTGGCCCGGAACACCCAGCACTTAATCTCTGCGAGCAGGTACCCCATGGGATTCTTGTTGAAAATCTCACACGCCATAGACCGGATGAGTCATTGGGTCGGCAAGTCGATCATCTGGCTCATTCTGGCGGCGACACTCATCAGCGCTCTCAATGCGATCGCACGCAAGGCCTTCAATGTCGGCTCGAATGCGTTCCTCGAGATCCAGTGGTACCTTTTTGCCGCGGTATTCATGCTGGGTGCGGGACACGCCTTCATGCAGAATGCGCATGTGCGCATCGATGTCCTGGCAAACAAGTTGTCACTTAAGTCGCGCATCCTGATCGATATCGGCGGGATCATCGTTTTTCTGCTTCCGTTGTGCTACTTGGTCATCGATCTGTCGTGGCCTGTGGTTGCGAATGCCTACCACTCCGGTGAGATGTCATCGAACTCCGGTGGCCTGATCCGCTGGCCGGTCTTTGTACTGGCACCGCTCGGCTTCGCCTTGCTGGCCTTGCAGGGTATTTCAGAGCTCATCAAGCGCATTGCGTTCCTGATGGGACTCGCGCCCAATCCATTTCTGGTAGGCGGTCATGG
>JAEUNS010000028.1 GCA_016790005.1 Zoogloeaceae bacterium | reverse complement strand
TAAAACAATATAAAACAATATAAAACAATATAAAACAATATAAAACAATATAAAACAATATTATAAATGACACTTGTGTCATTTTTCAACACTTCATAATTTTTTGTCAGATAACTACGTAAAATAATTGACATAAAGTCGCGATCATTCCTAGAATGAGTCCACTTGCAACAGAGGGGTGTGGTGATGGTGGCTCGCGCCGCCCCAGGTGCGGGCAGTTCGCATCCGACTCAATCAGCGCCCTGATCAGGTCAGGGGGCAAACGGCCAATGTGAACGGCCTGAACTGGGCGCGGCCAGGATCATCGCTTCCCGTGGCCGTGGCCTGGGTAATGGTGACAACTATCACCAACTGCTCGAACCCCTGGCCGACCAGTTGGGTGCAGCGCTGGGTTTATGCCGATGCCAGCCACGGTGCTGCTGCCCCCGAGAAAACCAATCCTGTTTAAAAAAACCAGAACTTACTGGAGACACCTCATGCTCGACGCCTACATCTACGCGGGCCTGCGCTCGCCGATCGGCCGTCACGCCGGCAAGCTCGCCACCCTTCGCCCCGATGATCTGGTCGCGACCGTGATGCGCGAACTCGTTGCCCGATCCGCCTTCGATGCGTCGGACATCGAAGACGTGATTCTCGGCTGTGCCGCGCAGGCGGGTGAAGACAGCCGCAACATCGCACGCCACGCCGCCCTGCTGGCCGGTTTTCCGACCGAAGTCGCGGGTCAGACCGTGAACCGGTTGTGCGGCAGCGGGTTGGCGGCGGTGATCGACGGCGCGCGCGCGGTGACATGCGGCGAGGGCGAGTTGTATGTGGTGGGTGGTGTCGAGAGCATGAGCCGCGCGCCCTTTGTGCTCGCAAAGGCCGAGTCGGCCTACAGCCGCGACTTCAAGGTGTTCGACACGACCATCGGCGCGCGCTTCCCGAATCCACGCATCATCGAGCAGTTCGGCAATGACAGCATGCCCGAGACCGGTGACAACGTCGCTGCCGGGTTTGGCATCAGTCGCGAGGCGGCCGACCGCTTTGCGGCCGCCTCGCAGGCGCGCTATGCGGCGGCGAAGGCAGACGGATTCCATGCGGACGAGATCCTGCCGATCGAGGTTCCGACCGGCCGCCGCAGCCCGCCGCTGGTGGTTGCCGACGACGAGCATCCGCGCCCCGAGACAAGCTTCGAATCGCTGTCGGCGCTCAAGCCGCTGTTTGCCGGTGGTGTGGTCACCGCAGGCAATGCCTCGGGTATCAACGACGGCGCCGCGGCGCTGCTGGTCGGCAGCGCCGCGGCGGGCGAGCGGGCGGGTGCGAAGCCGCTGGCGCGAATCCTGGCTGGGGCAGTCGTCGGTGTCGAGCCGCGGATCATGGGCGTAGGCCCTGCCTTTGCGATTCCGAAGGCGCTTGCGCGTGCCGGCCTGACACTGGCCGACGTCGACGTGATCGAGATCAACGAAGCCTTTGCGCCACAGGCGCTGGGCTGCCTTAAGCTGCTCGGTGTGGCGTTCGACGATGGGCGCGTCAATCCCAACGGCGGCGCTATCGCCATCGGCCACCCACTGGGTGCCTCGGGTGCCCGTATCACCCTGAGCGCGGCGCGCGAGCTGCACCGGCGCCAGGGGCGCTATGCGGTGGTCAGCCTGTGCATTGGCGTCGGGCACGGCATCGCGATGGTGATCGAGCGCGTCTGAGGACGCATGTCAGGGGAGAAGCAAGCATGAAAGCAGTTTTCATTACCGGTCATGGTGGCAACGAAGTGGTCGCGTTCAGGGAGTGCGAACGCCCGGTGCGCAAGGCGGGCGAGGTGCTCGTCCGTCTGCATGCGGCAACGGTCAATCAGGTCGACCTCTACATGCGTAACAGCGGCGCGGGCATCACCCACCAACTGCCGCAGATCATGGGCCTCGATGGCGCCGGCATCGTGGAGGAGGTCGATCCGACCGAAACCCAGCTCGCGCCCGGTCAGCGGGTTGTGATCCATCCGGGCATCGCCTGCGGCCGTTGCGAGTTCTGCGAGCGTGGCGAGGACGTCCTGTGCACCAAGATGAAGTTCCTGGGCGAACATCGGCATGGCACGTTCGCGCAGTGGATCAGCCTGCCGGCGCAGAATGTGTTTCCGATGCCGGCAAGCCTGACCTTCATGCAGGCCGCGGCGCTCGGCGTGAATCACCTGACCGCCTGGCGGATGGTGTTTACCAAGGGCGCGCTCAGGCCGTGGGAGACCGTGCTGATCTTCGGAATCGGCGGCGGGGTTTCGCTGGCCGCGATGCAGCTGGCCAAAGCGATCGGAGCAAAAGTCATCGTGACCTCGCGCGAGGACAGCAAGCTCGAACGCGCGTTGGAGATGGGGGCCGATTACGGCATCAACGGCAA
>JAEUNS010000420.1 GCA_016790005.1 Zoogloeaceae bacterium | reverse complement strand
GATCCGCTACCGGTCGTCGGTAGTCAGGATTTGCTCGCGATCGCCCTCCGAAACCTGATCGACAACGCCCGGCGCTACACCCCGCCGGAGAGTGTGATCACCGTGTTCGTCAGGCTGGAGAGCGGCCTTCCCGTCATGGGGGTCATGGACAACGGGCCGGGCGTGCCAAACGAAGAATTGCCCAAACTGATCGAACGCTTCTATCGCGGGCGCGAAACGAGCGCTGAAGGAAGCGGGCTTGGGCTGGCGATCGTTCATCGGATTGCGCAGCTGCATGATGCTCGTCTGGAGGTCAAAAACCTTGAGTGCGGCGGTTTCATGGCCCAGCTACGATGGAGTAACCCGCCACCGTTTGGTAACAGTTAGCGAATTCGCTTAGCCTCGCTTATCCCATTCTGCTATACCTTCAGGTGTAGGAAGGCAGCCGGCCTAGCGAATCAGGTCGATCTCGGGTGCCCATCACGAGCGACAACGCCGGCCGAGGCGGCAGCGCCGGCATCGGGTCACCCCACCGGATGTACTCGACCCTGGGAGCATGCATGAACCATCACAATGGCAGCCCCGACTACGTCTCTTCGGTCGCTTACGACCTTGAAAGCGCCGCGGAGGACGCCACGATGATCGATGCGCACTATCGGGAGCTCCTCGAATCGATGCCAGACGGTATCGTCATCATCGATTCCGGTGGGCGTATCGTGTTCGCCAACAGTCATGCCGAGGCACTGTTCGGTTATGCGCCAGGCACGCTGCGCGGCAGGCCGGTAGAGACCCTCTTGCCACATCGCTTACGCGAATCACATATCGGCCACCGCTCGGACTATTTCGCACAGCCACATGCACGCACGATGGGCATCGGCCTGGAATTGTTCGGAAGGCATGAAGACGGCAGCGAGTTTCCGGTTGAGATCAGCCTGAGCCCGCTTCGGTCACGTGGCGGGACACTGGTGATGAGCGCCATTCGCGACATCAGCGGACGCAAGAAGGCGGAAGAAAAGTTTCGGGCACTGCTCGAGTCAGCCCCCGATGCGATCGTGATCGTCGCGCAGAACGGCAACATCGTGCTGGTCAACTCGCAAACCGAGAAGCTGTTCGGCTATAGCCGCGCCGAGCTGGTGAGCCAGCCAATCGAAATGCTCATGCCGCCACGTTATCGAGGGCGGCACTCGGGTTTTCGCACCGGCTTTTTCACAGACCCGCGGGTGCGTCCGATGGGTGTCGGGCTCGAGCTCTACGGCCAGCACAAGAACGGCGAGGAGTTTCCGATCGAGATCAGCCTGAGTCCGCTCGAAACCGAGGACGGCACCCTGGTTTCCAGCGCCATTCGCGACATCACCGAGCGCAAGCGCTTCGAACGTGCGTTGCAGGAGAAGAACGTCGAGCTCGCCAATGCAAACGCGGCCAAGGATCGCTTTCTCGCCAGCATGAGCCATGAATTGCGCACGCCACTCAACGCGATCATCGGCTTTACCGGAACCCTGCTGATGAAGCTACCCGGCCCGCTCAATGTCGATCAGGAGAAGCAGCTGCGCACAGTGAAGCTGAGCGGCCAGCACCTGCTGGCGCTGATCAACGATCTGCTCGACATCGCAAGGATCGAAGCCGGCAAATTCGACCTCGCGATCGAGTCGGTCGACCTCAGCGCGCTTATCGAAGAGGTGGCGGGGGTGTTGCGGCCGCTCGCCGATGGCAAGGGACTTGCGTTCGAGCTCCTGCTGCCCGGCGATGCGCTGTGGGTCCGCTCCGATCGACGCGCCCTCAGCCAGATCACCATCAACCTGATCCAGAACGCGATCAAGTTCACCGAGTGCGGCCGCGTAAGTGTCGGGCTCGTACGTCATGAAGGCAACGCAAGCCAACGGCGTGAGGTCGAGCTCTTCGTCGAGGACACCGGCGCGGGCATCCGCGCCGAGGATCAGGCACGCCTGTTCGGGGCATTTTCCCGCATCGCCCCGAACCGCAAACCGTCTCCGGATGGTACCGGACTCGGCCTTCACCTTAGCCAGAAGCTCGCCCAGCAGCTTGGTGGAAACATCGCCATGACCAGCGACTACGGCCGGGGTAGCCGCTTCGTGCTGGTCCTGCCGGAGAGCTGAAGATGCCCGCGCGCATCCTGGTGGTCGAGGACAACGAAGCCAGCCTGGAGTTGGTCCGCTACCTCCTCGCAGCACGCGGCCACCAGGTACTCACCGCCGAAGACGGTGGTGCCGGCCTCCGCCTGGCCAGGACACAGGCGATAGACCTGGTGATCAGCGACCTGCAGATGCCGAACATGGACGGTTACGAGTTTCTTGCCGGGATTCGGGCAGATACGCGCCTGCAGGGCTTGAAGGTCATCGCGGTCACGGCATTCTCGATGACCGGAGATCGCAACAAGATACTGGTCGCCGGCTTCGACGGTTACCTCGCCAAACCGATCGACCCGGAAACCTTCTCCCTGCAGATCGAAGAATGGTTGCCGCCCGATCGCGCGGGACACGAAAGCCCGCGACACAGCGAGGATTGAAGACCATGGCAAAAGTGCTGATCGTCGACGACTATCCAAGCAATCGCGAGCTGATCGCCACCCTGATCGGCTACGACGGGCACCAGGCGCTCGAGGCCGGAAACGGGGCCGAGGCGCTTGCGCTCGTTCGTTCCGAGCGACCGGAGCTGGTGATCTGCGACATCCTGATGCCGGTGATGGACGGTTACGAATTCGTCCGCCAGGTGCGCGCTGATCCGGCGGTGGCGACGACCGAGGTGATCTTCTACACCGCAAACTATGATGCCCGTGAGATCGAGTCGCTGGCGACGCTGCTCGGGGTGACGACCGTGCTGGTGAAACCGTGTGCACCCGAAGACGTCATCGCAGCGGTTGATCGCGCACTCGCCCGAGTGCCGAAACCGGCGCCGGTAATTGCGAGCGAGGCATTCGAGCAGGAGCACCAGCGCATCCTCACCGACAAGCTTGCAAGCAAGGTGCGCGAACTGGAGCTGGCCAATCAACGCCTCGCGGCACTGACCGAGCTAAACCTGCAGTTGTCGGCGATGCACGATCCCCACGCGTTGCTCGACAAAGTGTGCCAGGGCGCCCGCTCACTGACCAGCGCGCGGTATGCGATCCTGGGCATTCAGGCAAGAGGCAATGGGCGTGCGGTCTATTTCTGGGGTTGCGGGCTTTCGGCCGACGAGACCGGAAGACTCGAGAGCCCGGTCATTGAGCGCGGGGTGTTCGGGCGGGTCATGGCGGAAGGCAAGCCGATCCGATTCTTGAACCCT
The DNA here is from genome assembly GCA_016790005.1 of Zoogloeaceae bacterium. Taxonomy (GTDB): domain Bacteria; phylum Pseudomonadota; class Gammaproteobacteria; order Burkholderiales; family Rhodocyclaceae; genus UBA2357. Next base: position 3,429 of record JAEUNS010000420.1, on the reverse strand, counting down.
GGCGGCAGGCCCGAACGCATCGGTCTGCCGGCCGACTTTCCGCTGATGCATTGCGGGGTCGCGGCACCGATTGCCTCGACGCTGTCGATCTTCGGCTGGGTGTGTCTGCTCGAAAAGGTGGGCGCGAGCGAGTTCAGTGAAGAGGACGAGTGGCTGTCGCGTGCGCATGCGGCCCAGGCCGGCAACATCTACGAGAACCGTAACCTCTATGCCTTGCTGGAACGACGTGCCGGCGAACTGGCCGACGAGATCCAGGCACGCGAGCGCACCGAGCACCAGCTGCAGCGGGTGTTGCGAGCCCGCATGGTGATGGCGGAATGCAGCCGCACTCTGGTGCGCACAACTGATGAGCGCGCACTGCTCGCCGATCTGTGTCGCTTCATGGTCGACGTGGGGCGGTATGCGGTCGCGTGGGTGGCGCTGGCACGGCACGACCCGGAGAAAACCCTCGAAACCGTCGCAAGCGCTGGCGACGATGACGATGTGCTGAGCACGGTGCCACTTTCATGGGGTGACAACCCCCACGGGCGCGGGCCTGCGGGACTCGCGGTGCGAACGGGCCGGCCCCAGGTGGAGAACGACATCCGGGCAAATCCAACCCTGGCGCGCTGGTATGAATTGGCGCGCGCGCGCGGCCTCAACGCGGCCGCGGCCCTGCCGTTGTTGGCAGATGGCGAGGCGCTCGGGGTACTGTGCATCGTCGCCGGCGAGGCCGAAGCCTTCGATCCGGACGAGATCGACCTGCTGGTCGAACTCGCCGACGACATCGCCTATGGCATCCGGACGCTTCGCGCCCGCGTCGTACAATTCAAGATCCAAGAGATGCTGCGGCTGCGCGATCGCGCAATCGAGGAAAGCATCAACGCGATCGCGATCAGCGCGGCCGACCATGAGGCCGACAATCCGGTGATCTATGCCAACCGCGCCTTCACCCATATGTCGGGATACAAGCTTGACGAAGTGCTCGGCCGCAACCCACGCTTTCTATTGGGCAACGACTGGCAGCAGCCAGGAATCCAACGCCTGCGCGAGGCAGTGCGCGAGGGGTCCGACGCGCGGGTCTTGCTGCGCAACTACCGGCGCGACGGCTCGCTGATATGGAACGAGATCTCGCTGGCCTCGGTACACGATGGAGCGGGTGTGGTTTCGCATTTCATCTCGGTATTCAATGATCTTACCGAGCACAAGCGCTACGAGGCCGAGCTTGAACAGCAGGCCAACCATGACGCGCTCACCGGGCTCGCCAATCGCAACCTGCTCAACGATCGCCTGAGGCAGGCCATCGCGCGAGCGCATCGGGGCGACTCGATGCTGGCGGTGATGCTGCTCGACCTCGACCGCTTCAAGCTGATCAACGACAGCCTCGGCCACGCCGACGGGGATACGTTGCTTCAGGAAGTGGCAAGACGGCTGAGCCTGAATGTGCGCCAGGACGACACGGTTGCACGCCTGGGTGGCGACGAGTTCATGATCGTGATGTCCGAGATGGGCACCGAGAACGACGCGGCGACCCTCGCGCGCAAGTTGCTCGAAGAAGTCAGCAGGCCGATCCGGCTGTCAGATCGTGACATGGTTGTCACCGCCAGCCTGGGCATCTCGCTCTATCCGCGCGATGGCGAGGTCCTTTCAAGCCTGCTCAAGAACGCCGACGTTGCGATGTACCGTGCCAAGGAGGTCGGACGTAACGGCTTCCAGTTCTACGCACCCGAGATGAACGCACGGGCGCTCGAACGGCTCGAACTCGAGAATGCGCTCAGATCGGCGCTGATCAACGACGAACTGCTGCTTCACTATCAGCCCAAAGTTTCGCTGGCGTCGGGCCGGATCGTCGGCGCCGAAGCGTTGGTTCGGTGGCTACGTCCGGGCACGGGCATGGTGCCGCCAGCAGACTTCATTCCGCTTGCAGAGGAAACCGGGCTGATCATCCCGATCGGAGAATGGATCGTTCAATCGGCCTGCCGGCAGATCCGGCGCTGGCAGGATGAGGGCCTTCCCGGAATCAGCGTCGCGGTGAATGTGTCGGCTCGCCAATTCGAGCGCGAGAAGCTCGTGCCCGTGCTGATGCGCGCACTTGCGGGTGCTGCGATACCAGCGGCGCAGTTGCAGCTCGAACTCACCGAAAGTGCAGTCATGAGCAGTCCCGATGAAACTCTCACAATCCTGCGAGCACTCAAGCAGATCGGGGTACAGATTTCGCTCGACGACTTCGGCACCGGATATTCGAGTCTCGATTACCTCAAACGCTTTCCGATCGACAGTCTGAAGATCGATCAATCCTTCATCCGCGACCTCGCCACCTCAAGCGAAGACGCCGCGATCGCCCAGATGGTGATCGCGCTCGCGCACAGTCTCGGCCACAAGGTCATCGCCGAAGGCGTCGAAACCAAGGCCCAGCTCGATTTCCTGCGCCGGCACGGCTGCGACGAAATGCAGGGTTACCTGTTCAGTCGCCCGCTCCCCGCCGATGACTTCGCACGACTGTTGAAGAACGACACCCGGCTCGCAAGCCGCTAGGCCAGACCGAGCTGGCCCCTACGTAACTTCGACCTGCATGCTCGACATCACCCGGGCGGTGCCCCCGGCCATCAGACGCGCAATCCTGTCGCCCTCGAGCTCAAGGACGACCTTGATCACGCTGGGCGAGGGCGGCTGCATGAGCCAGCCCTGCTCGATCAGGATCTCGGTCGCTTGCACCCCGAGGTGGTCATGGAGGAAACATGCAAGCGGGCCAGCGGCCATTCCCGTTCCGGCCTCCTCGGCGATACCGAACCTCGGAGCAAACATGCGCGCACCCGCATGACGGCCCGCTATCCTGGTCGTTGTCGAAAAGACGTAGTAGCCAATCAGGTCCAGCTCTTCGCTGATCGACTCGACCCGATCGTGGTCGGGTTTCAGCGCCGCCACGAATTGCTCATCGGGCAACGCGACCAACAGAAAGGCGTTGCCGGTATTGACGACATGCGGACCTACGCCACTGATCAGGCAGGACGGCGCAAGCCCGAGCGAGGCAGCGACCCGGTGACCCAGGTCGGAGTCGACCTCAACCGGCGCGTACTGCGGCGCACGCTGCTCCATGAAGGCCATCTCGCCTTCGACGAGTATGTCCCTGACGCCATCGATCGTTTCCTTGGAAAGCCGTCCCGCGCCTACTCGGCCAAGCTGGCGCAGGAGCGCGAATGTGGCAACCGTGGCATGCCCGCAGTGGGCGATCTGCCGGGTGGGGGTGAAAAACTCGAGCTTGATGCTTGCAAGCTCCGAGGCCGAAACAAAGGCGGTCTCGGACAACCCGACCTGCCGTGCAAGCTCCAGCTTTTGCGCCGGGCTCAATCGGTCCGCGTCAAGCACGACCCCAGCCGGGTTGCCGCCGCTTGTGCCATCGATGAAGGCATTGACGATCTGCACTTCGATCTGCATGAACAATCCTCCTTT
>JAEUNS010000358.1 GCA_016790005.1 Zoogloeaceae bacterium | reverse complement strand
GCACGCGCTTCGATTGCACCAGCGTGATTCAGGGTGATGCCGGTGACCGCGAACAGAAACATGCCGAACAGGCAAATCGCCGAGCTGATCCAGTGCCATTGGTGCAGTGTTCTGAGCCAAACCGCCCGACGCTTGTGGTTCTCGGCTGGTGCGGAGGGCGTCGAGTCAGTTGAAGGCGCGGGCGACGTGGGATGGCGAGGGGGAGCGTAAGTGGGCATCAGGGATCGGGTTGAGTGCGAATCGGCGCATGGACTGCGTGCAGTGGGGCTGCGCGAAAAACCGAATTATAGGAGTGAGATCGATTCGCAACACGATTCCGATTCTAAAGTTTTGTAGTCTTTTGTACGTGGCGGTTTGCTGCTCGCCGCAAACGCGTGTCGGTTCGGCCCGCAAACCGGCTGAACCGACATCCACTCGGATCAGAAGTTGACGCTTGCCGAGATCCACAGCGTGCGCCCCGAGGGCAGGGTGCCCTTGGTGGCCGCGGTCGATTTCACGTAGTGGCTACCCCACACCGTTTCGCCGGCCGCATTGGTCCACTCTGTGAATCTGAGAAAATCCTTGTCGAACAGGTTGAAGATGTTTGCGTTGAGCGTGACGTCCTTGTTCACCCGATAGGCGCCACCAAGATGCCAAAGTGCATAACCCCTGAGGTCGCCCAGCGCCTGGTATTCGAGCTGATTGTTGCCGGTCAGGTTTGCGGGGTCGCCGTCGAAGCGACGGCTTTCGCCACGGTATTCGCCACGGAACCACAGGCTGTAGCGATCGGTCGCATCCCAGCGCAGCTGAGCGTTGGCGATGTGGTCTGCCGTGTCGCTCAACTGGCCGTTCTTGCGGCCTTCCTGAATCAGCTCGCTGTCGGTGTAGGTGTAGTTCATATTGAGCGACCAGCGCTCGGCCAGCGGAATCCGGGTGGCGAGTTCCACCCCCCAAGTCGAGCCTTCGTCGTTGTTGACCGAGTAGGTTGCGACCGGGTTGGCCGCGCAGCTCGAGATCCAGCTCACGGTGCAGTCACCGCCAGTGCCGATCTTGTCCTTGATCTTGTTGTGAAACAGCGTCGCCGAGCCGGTCAGTCCGGCCAGGTTGTCATAGAGCGCGCCGAGCTCGGTGCTGGTACTGGTTTCGGGTTTCAGGCTGGGGTTGCCGATCGAGATCACGGTGCCTTGGCCGCCGATGCCGGAAACCCCGTCGATGAGTTGATTCAGAGGCGGGGCCCGGAAGCCCTGGCTCACGCCGCCCTTGACCGTCCAGGTCTCGGTCGTATTCCACACCAGGTATGCTCGCGGGCTGAGCTCGCCGCCGAATGAGTCGTGGCGGTCGTAGCGCAAACCGAGCGTGGCGGTGAGCGAATCCGTGATGCTCCACTCGTCTTCGCCGAATAGCGCCCACATGGTCTGCTCGGTCGTCGGTTCGCTCAGCAGGCCGTCGTAGAGTTCGGCATCCCACCATTGGCCGCCGACGGTCGCGACATGTGATTCGCCGAGCGGGGCGACCAGCTTGCTGTCGAGCACAATGTTGGTCGTTTCGAGCTCCCGGCGGGTGCCGATGTCCGGGCTGCCGGCAGGGCGAGATGCGGTCGGAATGGTGCGCCCGACTGTCTCGGTAACGGTACGCATGAGACTCGATTCAAGCAGGCCGATACCCAGCCGACCGGTGTGGCCGATGGCGATCTGGTCGCGATTGAAGCGCAACTCGTCTTCATAGCCGCTGGCAGTCGAGTTCGTGGCACCGGTGGTGCAGTTGATGAAATCGAGTGTGCCCAGCTGGCACTCATCATTGTCATACTGGGAGCGCGCCTGGTCGAGATCGAGCCAGATGTCGTGCTGGCGGTTGGGGGTGAGCATGAGCTTGGCGCCGATCGTATGCTGGCGCGTCTCGACCGGGGAGGGGCCGCGCGCGGAGATCGTGCCTTCGCCCGTCGAGGGTACGAGGTCGGATTCGCCACGGCGGAAGACGTTGCCACGTAACGACAATCCGAGCATGTCCTGGACGAGTGGGCCGCTCGTGTAGAGGTTGAGGCGCTGGGCCTTGCCCTCGTCGCTGTTCTCGGGGAAGCTCCCCTCCAGGCTGGCGGTGCCGACCCATTCTGTGCCTACCTTGCGGGTGATGATGTTGACCACCCCGCCCATGGCGTCGGAGCCGTACAGCGTCGACATCGGGCCGCGGATCACTTCGATGCGCTCGATTGCAGAGATGGGCGGCATGAAGCTGGTGAGCGCGTCGCCGAACCCATTGGGGGTGACGTTGCCGGCGGCATTCTGGCGGCGGCCGTCGATCAGGATCAGGGTGTAGTCGCTCGGCAGGCCCCGGATGCTGATGTTGAGGCCACCGGTCTTGCCGGTCGCACCGCGCACGTCCACACCTTCCACATGCCTGAGCGCTTCGGCTAGGTCGCGGAACTGCCGGGTCTCGAGATCCTCGCGGGTGACGACAGCGATTGAGGCGGGCGCCTGACGCAATTCCTGTTCGAAACCGGAGGCGGATACCACAACCTCACGCAGTTCGACCGACTCCTGGGCATGGGCCGGAAGGCCTGCAAGCGCGATCAATGGGAGCGGAGTCTTCAGCAGGTTTTTGCCACCCTTGATCAGGGAGGCAAGCGGTGAGGGATTGGTGCTGGCAGGCATCTAGGAATTGTCCTCAAGTTGGTTTGGTTGAATCGCTCAGCGGCATGCGATCGCGCTACCGCGCTGCATTTGTCGGAACAATAATGTAAACACGAATGATTCGCAACAATGATTATATTTGGAGGGAAAATACAACAGTCAGACTCTTGCCCTTGGTCCGTTCGTAGCCGCCAGTGGTACTGATCAGCGATCGAATCTTGAGACCTAGCTGCAGCCGCTCGAACTTACGGTCATGGCGGCCAACCGCCTCAACTCATGAAGGCCGCCGACCGTTCCCGAGGTCGGCACACTCCAAGCGACAAGGCCAGGATTTGAGTCCTGGCCTTGTCTGCGTAGCATGTCGAGCGATTTGGTGTCAGCAGACGCCTACCGAGGCCGGCATGAAACAGAAGTCACCCATCAGGCTGCTGCTTTCCCAGGGAATCTGCAGGCGTTGGGTTTCCTGGGCGACGGCGATCCGCACACGCTTGAAAAGTTGCTCGACCGGCAGGCCCGGGGTGCCGATGTTGGCGATAAGGTGTTTGGTGTATAAGCTGTTGCGCTGGTTCTGGCCGTCCATCGCAACCGCGCCGGGTGCGGTGGAGAAGGCGACCAGCGTGCCCTGGGGGGCATCCATGGCGGCCAGCCCGGGTTGTGCGCTGCCGCGAAACTGGATAACACGCCCATCGGCGGTCTTGAGCGCCGAATCCTTGAACGGGTTGTTGCGGCAGGCATCCAGGATGACGATGTTCATGCCCGCCTGTAAGCGGCCAAGTTGGTCGACCAGTGCGGTCATGTCGGCACTTTTGCGCGCAATCTCATCATCGCCAGTTATTTCGCTGCCGATCGGGATCAGATAATTGCGGCCGTCCACCTGAACGCCATGGCCGGCGTAGTAGAACAAGCGCACGTCGCTCTTGCGCGCTTTCAACGCGAATGTACGAATTGACTCGAGCATGTCGGGCAGGCCAGCGTTCTCGAGTCGGATTACCTCGAAACCGAGGCGCTCCAGTGATTGCGCCATTGCCCGTGCGTCGTTAACCGGATTGCGCAGCGGCGCGAAGCCGTAGTCGGCGTTGCCGATGACGAGCGCGACGCGCCGCCCCTCGGCGTCGAGCGTGGTAGGCGTTGCACCCATGGCCACGCCGAGGCTCATCAGCAGCCAGGTCGCAATGACCGTGGCTGCGCGCGAAAGGAGGTGACGAAAGTCCGTTCGCATGATTGCGTCACTCCGTTCAACGACCCGGTTCGGAGGCGGGGATGATCGACACCGCCTCGACCGCCGGATCCGATTCCAGAATGCGTGCCGCCTCGGCGATGCGATCGGCAGGCACATACACGACATAGTTGCCGAACTGGCCGGGCCCGCCGGCGAGCATGCCGCCAACGCGCACTAGCACCCCGCGGATGTCCCGCTCACGCGCATCGGCGCTGAAGGCGACCTCGAGTAGCGGTCCGCTGACGATCTGGCCGTCGCCGCTCGAACGGAAAGTCGAGTACTCGGACTCGTCGGTGCTTTGTCCGACCACCAGCGCCCCGATGACGCCCGCCTGCACTGCGATTACGGCAGCCGCAGTTGCAAATGCCGGGCTGAAGCGAAAGCCTTCCAGAAAGTTCGCGATCCGTTCGCGCAACGTCGGGGTCGCAATCCGGGCGCGCGGAGCCTGGCTGGACTGCCGCTCGCTGTTGATTCGCCGCATCAGGGTGTCGAGGCCGATGTCGGGCGCAAGCGTGGGAACCGCCGCTTGCACGCGATCGCGGAGCGCCTCGGTGAAGCTGAGCTCGCTGCGCAACTCGGGGTGAGCCGACAATTGCCCCTCGAACCACTGGCGCGACTCCTGTTCGAGCGTGCCGTTTACGTACCAGGGCAACATTTCGTCGAAGCGCTGCCGGATATCCTGATTAAGCATTGTCCAATTCTCCAATATCGCTAATACCTTCGCTCTGCATCAGTAGGCGCAGACAGTTCTTGATCTTCTGCCGCGCATGAAAGAGCCGCGTCTTGATGGTGTTCTCGGGAGCGTCCTGTACCTCGGCCACCTCCTTGAGCGACATGCCTTCGAAGAACACCAGGTGGAGGCATTCGCGATGCTCGTCGCTGAGCTTTCCCATGCAATGCTGAACGCCTTCTCGGCGCTGTTTCTGGGCCAGCACTTCAAAAGCGCCGGCGTCAGTGGAAGGCAGTTCCTCGTCAAGTTCGTCATGATCAGTGCCTCGCGAGCGCTGAGCGGTGAGGATCTTGTAGCGTGCCACGCCCAGCAACCAGGTGCTGAAACGCGATTCCCCACGAAACCGATCCGGCCGCTTCCAGACTTCATGCATCGTGTCGACCACGATCTCTTCGGCAAGCCCGGGATCTCCGATGCGATGCAAAGCAAACGCGTAGATCCGTCGGCTGTATGTCGTGTAAAGCTCCCGGATGGCAGCTTCACTACCCTGGCCTACCGCCTTCAACAACTCAAAGACTTTGGCGTTATCAAATTCCATGAGCGTCTCGTTCCATGGGTCGTATCTGGTCGGGAATCGGTTCAAACATTTTTTCGTGGGGTATGTGCGCAATGCAATAACAATACACGCACAGTCCGCCGGTGGGCTATCGCAAGCGTTCCCGACGAGCCTAGTCCCCCCGGGCGGTGCAGGCCGTCCGGCATTCGATGCGCGGAACGCGTGTCCTACCGACCCGCGATCATGCGAACCGGCACAAACACGAAGTCGCCCGATTCATGGCCGGCGAATCTGAGCGGTGCGTATTCGGGCCGTTGGTCGACTTCGAAGCGGCTGGCGCGATCGAGCACCCGCGCAGCCACCTCACGGTAGACCCGCTGGGCTTCGAGCGCCTCCTCGTTTTCGGTGAGCACTTCGACCAGGCTCTTGGCGAACACCGAGTGACGCCCGCCGCCGCCATCCATCACCGGCTGCACCCCGCCTGATGTGAGTACGGTGCGGACCCGCGTCTGCACGATCGCAGCGAGCCATTTCGAGCGCGCATCGTCGGAGACTCCTGCCTCGAGTTGGCCGATCGAGGACCGGGTGAGTGTTCCGGCGTAGCACGAGTCGGCGATCACGAGCGCGTGTCTTACCGCCATCGCGTTGAGCAGGTCGGTGATCGTTACGTTCGAGATCCAGTTTGCGTCGCTGTCGGGTTCAGCATCGATCGGTAGCCAGTGTCCGCGCAAATTGGCGCGATCGATCTCGCCATGGCCCGCGTAATAGACCAGCAGGTTGTCGTCTTCGGTGAGT
>JAEUNS010000355.1 GCA_016790005.1 Zoogloeaceae bacterium | reverse complement strand
TACCGGCTTCGAGTGGCGTGCCGCGCTGGAGCTCGACGGGGTGAAGATGCGCCAGGTGCTGGCGGCGGCTCCGGCGGGTGGCGAGATGCAGGGACGCATGTTCAGGCGCGACGACAAGGCCCTCGGTGGCGAGTTGCGCGCCGTGCGTCCGGGCGCCAACGCCCAGGTGCTGGCGGTGATGCCGCCCCATCTCAAGATCGGCGTCGAGCAGCCGCTGACCATCGTTGGCGAAAAGCTCGGTGGTGATATATCGCTGGGCAAGGGGGTCGAGGTGCTCCGGGTTGTGTCGCGCGATGCCGAGCGGGTGAGCGTGATTGCCCGGGCGAAGGGGGCAGGCGGTGTGCGCGATGTCAAGGTCGGCACCGCAGCAGGCAAGGGCCTTCTGGCGGTCTACGATCAGGTCGCACGCGTGGAGGTACTGCCGGCCAACGCGATCGCACGCATCGGCGGTGGCGGTGGTGTCATGGAGAAGGTCGGCGTTGCCTACCGCGCACGCGCCTATGCTGCCGGCCCTGATGGCAAGCCGGGCACCGATGACGATGTGGCGCTCGGTTACATGCCCACCTCGTGGTCGATCGCGCCGGCGGACCACACCGCCGAAGAAGAACGCGATCACGAATTCGCCGGTTCGATCGACGCCAACGGCGTATTCACCCCCGGTGATGGTGGCCCCAACCCCAAGCGCAAGATGAACGCCAACAACGTGGGGCGGCTCGCGGTGGTGGCAACGGTCAAGGACGGCGCGGAGCCGGTCGAAGGCCGGGGTTCACTGCTGGTGTCGGTGCCCGACTTCGTCGTCGGCGTGCTTGACTGATGCAAATTAAACTCACCGGGAAAAAAACATGCAATCCATGACATTGGTGAAGCCGAATCTGCATCGGGTCGATGTCGACACCCGTCAGATGTTGTTTCACATCCCCAGCAGCAGTCTGTTCGAACTCGACGCGCTGTCGCGCGATCTGCTGACCCTGTTCGACCGGCATGAGCGGGTCACCCCCGAGGTGATCTCAGCCGAGTTGGCCGGGCGTTATCCTGATGACGAGATCGCCGGCCTGATCGCCGAGTTCAAGTCGCTCGAGATCATTGCCGAGGCCGGCGTGCTTGCGCGCATCAACCCGGCCGTGGCTCAGGTGCGCAGGTTTCCGCTCACCACCATCGTGTTGAATGTGAACACCGGCTGCAACCTGAGCTGCACTTACTGCTACAAGGAAGACCTCACGACCCCGTCGAAGGGCGAGCGCATGGCGGTCGAGACCGCGATCAAGTCGATCGAGCTGTTGCTGCGCGAGTCGCCCGACCAGCCCCACTACAACGTGGTGTTCTTCGGTGGTGAGCCCTTGTCGAACATGAAGCTGATCCGGGCGGTGGTCGCCTATGCCGAACCGCGCTTCAAGGCGCATGGCGCCCGGGTCGACTTCACCCTGACGACCAATGCCACCTTGCTCACCGAAGAGCTGGTCGATTGGTTCAACGCGCACCGCTTCGGCATCACCGTGTCGATGGACGGGCCGAAGACCCTGCATGACCGCAACCGCATCACCGTGGGCGGTAAGGGTTCGTATGACGTGGTGCGCAAGAAGGTCGACATGCTGCTGGGGCGCTACACCGCGCGCCCGGTCGGCTGCAGGGTCACGTTGACCAGCGGTGTGACCGATGTGGAGGAGATCTTCAGGCACCTGCATGAAGAGATCGGTTTTCATGAGGTCGGCTTCGGCCCGGTGACCTCCGGCCCGATCACCACCTTCAACCTCTCCGGCGAAGAATTGGCGAACGTGTTTGCCGGCATGAAGCGGCTCGGCCGGCGCTATCTCGAGCATGCTTTGCAAGGTCGCAACTTTGCGTTCGGCAACATGCACCAGCTCATGACCGACGTCTATGAGGGCAACAAGAAGCAGTTGCCCTGTGGTGCCGGAGTTGCGCTGCTGGCGGTGGACAAGAATGGTGGCCTCAACCTGTGCCATCGCTTCACCGGCTCGGACATGCCGCTGTTCGGCGATGTCGACAAGGGAATCGACAAGCCCCGGCTGGCGTCCTTCATCGAGCTTCGCCTCGACCGCAAGGGCACCGGCTGCGAAACCTGTCGCATCCGCAATCTGTGCTCGGGGGGCTGTTATCACGAGAGCTACGCCAAGTACGGCGACGCCAATCACCCCACCTACCACTATTGCGACCTGATGCGCGACTGGGTGGATTACGGGGTCGAGATCTATTCGCGAATCATGCTGGGGAACCCGGGGTTCTTCGAGCAACATGTCTCCACCAGGAGGAGTGCCTGATGAAACACCTCAAATCGATGAACAAGAAGGCCCGGATGCTCGAGCAGGCTGCCAACCCCGACCAGATCGAGGAAGTGGTGGCGATGCAGACGGTGGTCGGATGTACCGCCACCACCGACCCAGGCTGGGAGATCGACGCTTTCGGCGGACTCGGTTCGCTGTGCCAGCCGATGGAGGCCGATCTCTATGGCTGTGCCGATGCGTGCTGGTGGCCGGCGCAGGTGCCCGACACCATGAGCAGTCATCCGGAGTGGGGCGAGGGTGTGGATAACGCCACCGCCGACTGGCGCAAGGTCAATGGCATTTTCCAGGACGACTGACGGAGAGCAGGCAGATGAATCAGAACAAAGGCATCAAGACGCCGCGACGCACCGTGTCGCTGTGCGGGGCGCTGCTCGCCGCCGGCTGGATGGCGGGGGCGCAGGCGGCTGAAGAGTACCTGTTGACGGTGACGCGACCGGGGCTATTGCATGTGATCGACATGCGCACCAACACGCTGGAGCGCAGCTGCACCGTGCCGGGCGAGTTCGGCTCTGGCGCGATGGCGCTGGCGCCGGACGGGCGTACCGCATATGTGCTCAGCAATATGTGGGAAGACGTTTACGGCATCGACATCAAGACCTGCGAGATCAACTTCGCCGCCAAACAATCAACGCCCGAGATCAAGGTGAAGTCGATCCAGTCGGTCGCGGTCAGCGCCGACGGCAAGGAGCTCTACACGGTGCAGAACCGGGTGCGACAGCATCCCGACCGGCTCGAGGCGCTGGCGCCGCAGCTGGCGGTGTTCAACATTGCTGACGGACTCGAAGCCAAGCCGGTGCGCACCTTCCCGGTCAAGCGCCGGATCACCAAGATCGCTGCCACCAGCACTGGCGAGGTCATTCTGGGCGGTGGGGATGTCGAGGCGATCGACACCAGGACGGGCGCCACCCGCATCGTGACGCCGCTCGCCAGCTGGGATCGTGGTCCGCTGTGGGCACCGCCGGATGCGTTCGCGATGCACTCGCAGGGTGAGCATCTGAACGAGTACATCATGCCCTACGTGACCGCGAAGTTCGCTGACGAGAGCGCCAACATGGAGACCGCCGAGTGGTGGTGGGGCATGAGCCGGGTGAATCTCGAGACCGCCGAGGCCGAGGCGATGGAAACCGTGCCGTTCGAGTTCATCGTGTTCACCTTCGTCACCGACCCGAACAATCGCGACATCCTCTACGGTGCCTTCAACCAGGTGTCGAAGCACGACATCAGGGAGAAGAAAACGCTCGCGGTCGAGCCGCTGCAGCACACCTACTATGCGATCAACATTTCGGGTGACGGCAAGACGCTCTACGTGGGCGGCACCGCGAGCGACATCTCGATCCATGATGCGGGGACGTTGAAGAAGCTTGGCAGTATCGAGTTGCCCGGCGATATGAGCACGGCGGATCTGCGGGTGGCGCGCATCAAGTAGGCCGCACGTGGCGCCAGCAACAACCCCTCTCTCCGCCGAGCCCCTGGTTGCATACGCTCAGGGGGCAAACATCGACTGATGTGAGGGGTGTGGAATTCAGGCCGCAACGCGCCCGAGGCGTGCCGAGATCGCGTCTACGCACGCTCGCACGCTGTTTGCGATCGGTCCGTCCCAGTTTGGGTCGAAGCTGCCTTCGGGGCCCATCGCGGTGATCGCAAGGGCGAGGTGACCGTTATGATCGAATACCGGTGCGCTGAACGCATTGATGCCGGGAATCGGGTGGCCGATCGCCCTTGCGAGACGGCGTTCGCGCACATCGGCGAGGTCGGTGTCTACCGCCTTGCGCGACAGCCTCAGGGCCGGCTGGTTTGGTCCGGCGAGGCGGGAAAGTTCTTCCTGAACAAGCGCTTCGGTCATGCGGGCGGGCAGAAAGGCCGCATAGACCCGTCCGGTTGCCGAGTTGAGCAGGCTCATCACCGTGCCGGGGCGCATGTTCACATGCACCGGGCGGCTGCTTTCCTCGATGCTGACGATCGTGGGGCCATGGTTGCCCCATACCGCAATCGCCACATTCTGGCCGATTTCGTCCGAGAGGCGCGCGGCCTCGACGGTCGCAGCGCGCAAGGGGTTGAGCCCCTGCAGCGCGGAAATACCCATTTGCAGCGCAAACGCCCCGAGGCCATAACGGCCCGTAACCGGATCCTGTTCGATCAGACCGAGTTTGCCGAAACTCACCAGATAGGGGTGTGCCTTTGCCGGCGGCATGCCCGCTGCGCGCGCAAGATCCTTGAGCATCATCGGGCTGACATGCTCCACCAGCGCCTGCAGCAGCGTGCCTCCCACCTCGATCGACTGGATGCCGCGGCGGTCGCTGCTGCGCCCCGCGACAGGGTCATCGGAATTTTCCTTGCTCACGGTGTCTCCTTGACGTGTTTGTGCATTATCCGATTTTTTGCCGGCAACCGCGCAGCACGCCTGCGCGCGCTCGGTTTAGGGGGCGACTGGCGTCTGAAATTAAACATCAACAAATTAGTTGCGTATTAACGAATAAAGTCCTATCATTCGTTCATTCAATCCCGCACCGAGGACCACACCATGAGCACCGAAAAAGTTTTTGCCAGCCAGGCCGATCTTGAAGTGAAGCAGGTCAGCTTCGACAAGCTCTCCGACAACGCCTACGCCTATACCGCCGAGGGTGACCCCAACACCGGCATCATCATCGGCGACGATTCGGTGATGATCATCGACGCCACCGCCACCCCGGTCATGGCGCAGGACGTGATCGCCAAGGTGCGCGAGTTCACCGACAAGCCGATCAAGTATGTCGTGCTCACCCATTACCATGCCGTGCGGGTGCTGGGTGCGTCCGGCTACAAGTCAGAAGGGCTCGAGCAGATCATTGCCAGCCACGACACCTACGACCTCATCGTCGAGCGTGGCCAGCAGGACATGGACTCCGAGATCGGGCGCTTCCCGCGGCTTTTCAACGCGGTCGAGAGCGTGCCTGGCTTGACCTGGCCGACGATCACCTTCAATGGCGAAATGACCCTGTGGATGGGCAAGCTCGAAGTCAAGATCAAGCAGATCGGGCGCGGTCACACCAAGGGCGACACCATCGTCTATCTGCCCTCGCAGAACATCTGCTTCTCGGGCGATCTGGTCGAGGCCGACGCGGCCTGCTACACCGGCGATGCCTACCTTGCCGACTGGCCTGCCACACTCGACCGCCTGGTCGAGATGAACTTCGCCAAGCTGGTGCCCGGCCGCGGCCCGGCGCTGATGAGCCCCGATCAGGTCAAGGCCGGCCTCGCCTACACCCGCGACTTCGTCTCGACGCTGTACCGCAGCGCCCAGGAGGCCGTTGCCAAGGGCATGGATCTCAAGGCCACGATGGCCCACACCCGCGCCAACATGGATCCGAAGTTCGGGCAGGTATTCATTTACGAGCACTGCCTGCCCTTCGACGTGACCCGAGCCCATGACGAGGCCAGCGGCATCCGCGATCCGCGCATCTGGACCGCCGAGCGCGACCAGCAGATGTGGCACGCATTGCAGGCCTGAACTCCGGCGGCGATCCATGCTCGCCGCCTCGAATCGCAACATGGCAATCCGCCACGGCCCGTGACATGCCCCGCAGAAGGGCAGTCCGGGCAAGCCGACGACACACAGGAGGAGACATCGTGCTGAGCACGTTCCAGTATCCGAAGTTCGAATACATCCGGCCGCCCGAGATCGCCGAAGGGCGCGACGGCCACTACCCGGTCATCATCGTGGGCGCCGGCCCAGTGGGCCTGACCACCGCGATCGATCTCGCCCAGCAGGGCCAGAAAGTGTTGCTCGTCGATAACGACGACACGGTCTCGCTCGGCTCGCGCGGGGTGTGTTACGCCAAGCGCGCCCTCGAGGTGCTCGACCGCCTCGGTTGCGGCGAGGAAATGGTGGCCAAGGGCGTGTCGTGGAATGTCGGGCGCACCTTCTTCCGCGAAGAAGAGGTATTCAGCTTCAACCTCTGCCCGGAGCCCGACCACCATCGGCCGGGCATGATCAACCTGCAGCAGTACTACCTCGAAGACTACCTGGTGAAGCGTGCGCGTCAGCTGCCCAATCTCGAGATGCGCTTCAAGCACAATGTGATCGGCGTGACCCAGGGCGAGCATGTCGCCACCCTGCGGGTCGAGACCCCCGATGGCGCCTGCACCCTCACCACCGACTGGCTGGTGGTGGCCGACGGCGCGCGCAGCCCGATCCGCACCATGCTGGGGCTGGACATCGAAGGCAAGATCTTCATGGACCGCTTTCTGATCGCCGACGTGGTGATGAAGGCCGAGTATCCGACCGAGCGCTGGTTCTGGTTCGATCCGCCGTTTCATCCCAACCAGTCGGTGCTGCTGCATCGCCAGGCCGACAACGTGTGGCGGATCGACTTCCAGCTCGGCTGGGGCGCCGACCCGGAAACCGAAAAGAAACCCGAGAACGTCATCCCGCGCATCAAGGCGATGCTGGGCGACAATCGCGAGTTCGAACTCGAATGGGTCAGCGTGTATACCTTCCAGTGCCGACGCATGAACAGTTTCAACCATGGCCGGGTGTTGTTTGTCGGCGACGCCGCTCATCAGGTCTCGCCATTCGGTGCGCGCGGTGCCAACTCGGGCATCCAGGATGCCGACAACCTCGCCTGGAAGCTCAAGTTGGTGATGGACGGCAAGGCGCCGGCCACGCTGCTCGACACCTATACCGACGAGCGGGGTTTTGCGGCCGACGAGAACATCATGAACTCGACCCGCTCGACTGATTTCATCACCCCCAAGAGCGCGGTCAGCAAGACCTTCCGCAACGCGGTGCTGGGCCTGGCCGAGCACTATCCGTTTGCCCGTGCGCTGGTGAATTCCGGGCGGCTGTCGGTGCCGAGCTTTTTCACCGACTCGTGCCTGAACACGCCGGACGCCGACACCTTCAGCGGCGACATGGTGCCGGGCGCGCCAATGGACGATGCGCCGGTGGTGGCCTCATCGGGTGGTTCGGAGTGGTTGCTGGGGCATCTGGGCGACTGCTTTCAGGTGCTGCATTACGTCGAGGACGCCGACGCATTGCCCCCGGCGACGGCCCAGGCGCTGGCGGCACTGGCCGATGCGCCGATCCCGGTCGAAACACTGGTCGTGGCGAATCGCGGCGCGGCTCCGG
Organism: Zoogloeaceae bacterium; assembly: GCA_016790005.1. Taxonomy (GTDB): domain Bacteria; phylum Pseudomonadota; class Gammaproteobacteria; order Burkholderiales; family Rhodocyclaceae; genus UBA2357. The sequence continues at coordinate 1,191 of JAEUNS010000355.1, read as the reverse complement.
GTGGCCTCAAAACCTTGCTCGATACCCATGCCAGGATCAAGGCGCGCTACGACCTCGAGCCCGGCACGACCTACCTTGCCCGCCCCGACCAGCATGTGGCCGCCCGCTGGCGCAACTTCGACGCCGCTGCAATCCGTGCCGCGGTCGCCCGCGCCACCTGCAACGCGTAAAGGACAAAATCATGGCCCTGAACACCCAGACCAACTTGTTCGAACCCGGCAAGCGCTACTTTCGCGCGTTCTCGCCCGGCGACGATTTCTATGAAGCGCTGATCGACACCCACCGTGACCTGAGCGACGAGCAGAGCGCAATGGTCAACGCCCGCCTGATCCTGCTGCTGGCAAACCACATTGGCGACATCTCGGTGCTGCGCGAGGCGATGCAGATCGCCCGTGAAGGCGTCTGAGCGATCGATACCCGGAGACGAAAAATGATCAAGAAGATTCATCACGTTGCTTATCGCTGCAAGGACGCGCTCGAAACTGCGCGCTGGTATGAAAAGCACCTCGACATGAAGCTGGTGCTCGCGATCGCCGAAGACGCGGTGCCCTCCACCGGCGAGGCCGACCCCTATATGCACATCTTCATGGATGCCGGCATGGGCAACGTGCTCGCGTTCTTCGAACTGCCGACCCGCGCGCCGATGGGGCGTGACGAAAACACTCCGGCCTGGACCCAGCATCTGGCGCTGGAGGTCGAGTCGATGGAGGTGCTGCTTGCCGCCAAGACCCGCCTTGAGGCAGCCGGCATCGAGGTGATCGGGCCGACTGACCACGCCTTGTTCCAGTCGATCTACTTCTTCGACCCGAGCGGCCATCGGCTCGAGCTGGCCTGCAACACCGGCAGCCCGAAGATGCTTGAGGCGCTCGACAAGGTGAAGTGGGACATGCTCGAGGAGTGGGGTCAGACCAAGAAGGCACCCAAGCACGCAGCCTGGATGCATGACGGCAGCTACAAGGAGATGTTCAAGTGAAACTCGCCACCCTCAAGCAAGGCGGTCGCGACGGTACCCTGGTCGTCGTCAGCCGCGATCTCACCCGCTGCCGTGCAGTGCCGGCCATCGCCCGCACGCTCCAGGCCGCGCTCGACAACTGGGCCGACTGCGAAGCGCAATTGCGCCAGGTGTATGAAGCGGTCAATAGCGATGCGGTCGAGACCCAGGCATTCGACCAGACGGCTTGTGCATCACCG
>JAEUNS010000284.1 GCA_016790005.1 Zoogloeaceae bacterium | reverse complement strand
GGCGGCGGGGTCGGGTGTGGCGCCGGTGAGCTCGGCGACCAGTTGGGCGGTACGCGGATTGAAGCCGGCCGGTAGCTGAAGATTCATCCGCAGCAGCCCGGGTGGTTCGGCAAGGCCGACGGGCGTTTCGGGGTAGGCGCGAAGCGTCAGCCGGCGCCTTTCTCGCACCGGGGTATGCGCCAGCAACTGGAAGTCGCCGGCGTAGTGGGCGCGTTCGACGCCAGGTGCGGTGAAATCTAGCGCGAGCAGCCACAGGCGGTTGTGCGGTTCGATGGTCAGCACATAGTCGAAGCCGGGTCCGGCCGTGACGTAGGCGGGCGCGTCATCGCTACGTGCAATCGCGGGCCGCCAGGTTCGACCGTTGAACAGGCTCAACACCGGGCCGCGCCAGTAGCGTAACTGCGCTGGCGGTGGAGCGCCATTGAAGCTGGCACGCAACGCGATTGCGGACGATTCGGTGAGGTCGCTGATGGAGCCCGGTTCCATGCTGTCGGACAAACCGGTTGTCGCCCTGAAGGCGTCGCTGGGCAGGCCCCAGAGCGGCCCTTCGACACGTGGAAACGCGATGAACAGCACCAGCAGAAAGGGAAGCGCCTGCAACAGCAACAGGCCGCCGGTTTGTAACTGCTGGCGCGCACAGGCGCGCGTGTCCTCGAGACTCAGCAGGGTGACGGTGGCGATCAGCGTTCCGGTGAGCGCGAGTGCCGCCACCGGCAGGGTCTGGTTTTCCAGAAACAGCGCGAGTTGCAGGAAGAAGCTCAGGAACACGGCCGCCCGGATGTCACGGTCGGCGCTGACTTCGAACTGCTTGAGGCAGAGCAGAACGGCAAGCAGCGCGACGCCTGGATCCTTGCCGAAGAAATGTCCGAAATGCAGCTTGACGGCGAGTCCGGCCAGAGCCGCAAGCAGCAGGATGAGTAGCCGCCGGGCGGGTTTGAGGTGCCCGAGGTAAAGCGCGCGCGCCTGCCAGCACAGTAGCAAGGCGCAAGACAGCATCATCCACCAGGGCTGTACCATCGCATGCGGCGCGAGCGTGAGGGTGACGGTTGCGAGCAACCATACCCGAGCGGAAATATTGAGCCCGCCGATTTCACTCAGGCGCATTCGCGTTCTCGCGGTAGAGGGCAAGCCGGGTGAGGCAGGCCTGCACATGCTGGCTGCCGGACGATGCGCCGATGCGCGAGCCTGGCAGCAGCAGCGAGAAAGGCCGTCGCTGTGAATCGGCCGCGAGAACCCAAGCGCACAGGCGCGACAGTCGTCGCTCGACGTCGAGACTGGTCGGCAGGGTGGCCCAGTCGAGCACCAGTTCGCTACCCTCCAGGCCCGAAAAGCGCTTGGTGAGCATTGGTCCGTCACGTGCCACGACCTTCCAGGCAACGTGGCGCGGCGAATCCGCGAGGTCGTGGGTGCGCAGGCCGGCAAAGTCGTCGTCACCCGTTTCACCCTGGCGCCGGCCCAGGCCTGCACTGGCATTGGCCGGCAGGGGCGGCGGCGCCAGCTCGGGCGCGGGATAAACCAGGCAGCGGGTGTCCGGCATCAGAATGCTCCAGGCCCTGATCAGGCCGAGCGGGTAGGTCGTCTGCAGTACCACGCGTCCGAGCGCAAGCCAGCCGCGCCGGCTGGTCGGGCGCTGCAGCGTGTGTTCGTGGGTGTCGAGCGGGGCGACATCAAAGCTTTCAGGCGATGTGGTATCGCTTGCGACGAAGCGCAGCGCGGGCCGGCGGCGCTTGCGGTCGTTAGTGACCAACAGCCTGAAGTGCGCGGAGTCGCCTGCGAAAACCGGCTCGGCCCGCCCTGGCGCGATCGACAGCTGCAGCAGATTTCGAAACGCGTGCACGATGCTGACCACCGCCACCCCGCCAAGCAGAAAAACCAGCGCATAGCCGAGGCTGAGGTTGTAGTTGATACTCGCAATCAGCATGACCAGCAAAGCCAGCATGTAGCTGAGTCCGCTGCGGGTCGGCAGCACGAAAATGCGACGCTGGCCCAGCACGATCGGCGCAGGCTCGATGCCGCGAATCCGAAACAGTAGCCGGTCGACCAGCGCGCGCGCCTGGTCGATGAGTCGCTTCAGCGCCATCAAAGCACCGGAACCTCGCGCAGGAGCTGCTCGATAGCCTCAGCCGGTGCCATGCGTCCGTCGTTGGCCATGCGCAGGCGGTGTGTCGCCACGGACGGGAACACCGCCTGCACGTCTTCCGGCAATACATGGCCGCGCCCCTGGGTCAGGGACCAGGCGCGTGCGGCTGCGAGCAGCCCGATGCCCGCGCGCGGACTGAGTCCGCCGTCGAATGCGGCACTCTGACGGCTGTGCGCCAGGAGTCGCTGCACATAGTCGATGATCGGCGCTGCAACCAGAATGTTGCGGGCGGCTTGTTGCAGCGTTGCGATCTGTTCGGGGGTGATGACGGCTTCCTGTCGGGCGAGCAACTCGCGCCTGTCCTCGCCCATCAGCAGGGCGCGTTCGGCGTGGCGATCGGGATAGCCGAGATGGATACGCATCAGAAAACGGTCGAGCTGACTCTCGGGTAGCGGAAAGGTGCCGATCTGATGTGCCGGGTTCTGGGTTGCGATCACAAAAAATGGCTCGGGTAGAAGCAAGGTCTGGCCGTCGGCGGTCACCTGGTGTTCTTCCATTGCTTCCAGCAGGGCGCTTTGAGTCTTGGGCGTGGCGCGGTTGATCTCGTCGGCCAGGATGAGCTGCGAAAACAGCGGGCCGGGGTGAAAGCGAAAACTCGAGCTCTCGCGGTCGAAGATCGAGACCCCGACGATGTCGGCAGGCAGCAGGTCGCTCGTGAACTGTATGCGTTGGTACTGGAGACCAGTCAGCTTCGCCATCAGATGCGCGAGCGTGGTCTTGCCCACGCCCGGGATGTCTTCGATCAGAAGATGGCCGCGCGCAATCAGGCAGGCAAGCGCCAGGCGCAGGTCGTGCTCCTTGCCGAGGACGATCTTGCCGGCCGCCGCGATGAAGCGCTGCGCATCCTGATGCGTTGTTTGTGGCATTGATTGGGGTACTGTGAAATTGGTCCTGAAGCGGTGATAATAGCTGACAAAGAACCGACGTCGCTCCGCCCACCTCGAGTGCAGGCGGGTTTGAGACGGCGCTCGGGCAAAAGTTCGTCTCGTTCAGGAGAGGGGGGGTATGACATCAACCGCGTTCATCACGCACCGCGACTGCTGGTTGCACGACATGGGCAGTTTCCATCCGGAATGCCCTGACAGACTCGCCGCGATCAATGACCGGCTTATTGCGGCCGGGCTGGATCTTTATTTGTCCTTTTACGACGCGCCGCTCGCAACCTCCGAGCAGGTGACGAGGGTACATCCTCAAGCCTATTTCGACGAGTTGCTCGCGGCCGTGCCCGAGCATGGCATCCGCCACCTCGATCCGGATACCGCCATGAGTCCGAACACCATGAAGGCGGCACTGCGGTCGGCAGGGGCCGGGGTGCTGGCGACCGATCTGGTCATGAAGGGCGAGATCGAGAATGCGTTCTGCGCGATTCGCCCGCCCGGGCATCACGCCGAAACCTCCAAGGCGATGGGCTTTTGCTTTCTGAACAATGTTGCGATCGCGGCTCGTCATGCGCTCGAGCAACATGGGCTCGAACGTGTCGCAGTCGTCGACTTCGACGTGCATCATGGAAATGGCACCGAGGACATCTTCAGGGACGATCCGCGGGTGATGATGGTCAGCATTTTCCAGCATCCCTTCTTTCCCTACAGCGGAGCTGACTGCAAGGCGCCGAACATGGTCAATGTGCCGGTTTCGGCCGGTTTGCGCGGTGACGCGTTCAGGCAAATCGTGTCTGAGGTGTGGATTCCGGCGCTGCGCAATCACAATCCGCAGATGATCTTCTTTTCGGCCGGCTTTGATGCGCACTATGAAGATGACATGGGTTCGTGCGGATTGGTCGAGTCTGACTACATCTGGGCAACCGAGCAGATCAAGGCGCTGGCAGGCGAGTGTGGTCACAAGCGCATCGTCTCGCTGCTCGAGGGTGGTTACTCCCTGTCGTCGCTGGCACGTTCGGTAGTCGCCCATATCAAGTCGCTTGCCGACCTTTGAACGAGCTGCGCGCGAGTGTGCCCCGGTCGCGCGATCATTCGCTTACACGGCGCACGTGGCTGTCGTGCGTCGATCGGTTAGAATGGCGGTTTTAATCTCTCGGTTTCCATTGCCATGATTACCGGTTCTCTAGTTGCGATCGCAACGCCCATGCATCCCGACAGCAGTCTCGACTTTGCCGGTTTGCGCGCCCTGATCGACTTTCATGTTGCCGAAGGAACGGATGGCATCGTGATCGTCGGCACGACCGGCGAGTCGCCGACGGTGAGCGTGGATGAGCACTGCGAGCTTATCCGTGTGGCCGTGCAGCACGCGGCCGGGCGCATTCCGGTAATTGCCGGCACGGGCGCAAACTCCACCGCCGAGGCGATCGAACTCGCACGCTTTGCCGAGAAGGCAGGTGCCGAGGCACATCTTTCGGTGGTCCCTTATTACAACCGCCCGACCCAGGAAGGTCTGTATCAGCACTTTCGTTCCATCGCCGAGGCGGTGGCCCTGCCGCTGATCCTGTACAACGTGCCGGGGCGTACGGTGGCCGATCTGGCCAACGACACGACGCTGCGCCTTGCCCAGATCCCCAACATCATCGGGGTGAAGGATGCCACCGGCAGCATCGACCGCGCCTGCGACCTGATCGAACGTGCCCCGGAAGGTTTCGCACTCTACAGCGGCGACGACATGACAGTCGCGGCCTTTATCCTGCTCGGCGGTCACGGCACGATCTCGGTCACCGCCAACGTTGCGCCGCGCTTGATGCACGAGATGTGCGCAGCGGCGCTGCGTGGCGATGTTGCAACGGCACGTGAGATCAACGCACAGCTGTTGTGGCTGCATCGTAATCTCTTCTGCGAGGCCAACCCGATTCCGGTCAAGTGGGCGCTCGCGCGCATGGGCCTGATTCAGTCAGGCATCCGCTTGCCGCTCACGAGCCTGTCGGAGGGATGCCATGAGCGCGTCCTCGCGGCTCTGGAGCACGCAGGTATCACCGTTTGAAATCTCAGGACCGCTCGCACTCATGAATCGTAAGCTAAGCCTAACGTTGCTTGCACTGTCTATCGGTGTGGGGGGGTGTTCGACCTCCATGCTCGACTCGAAAAAGATCGACTACAAGAGTGCGAAGCAGGTGTCCACGCTTGAAGTCCCGCCAGACCTCACTGCACCGAGCCGCGACGACCGATATTCGGTTCCGGACATCTCCCCGCGGGGCGTGGCCACTTATTCCGACTATTCGAGCGACCGCGCATCGCAGCCGCAAGTCTCGAGCGGGCCGGAGGTGTTGCCAGAGCCAAACAGCAGCATTCGCATCGAGCGCGCTGGCGCCCAGCGCTGGTTGGTGATTCCGGGCTCGCCCGACGTGCTCTGGCCCCAGATCAAGGATTTCTGGATCGAGTCGGGTTTCATCCTCAACGTCGATCGCCCCGACATCGGTGTGATGGAAACCGACTGGGCCGAAGACCGAGCCAAGATCCCGCAGGACTGGTTACGTTCGACCGTCGGGCGGGTGTTCGACGGGCTGTGGTCGACCTCGTTGCGCGACAAGTTCCGCACCCGTATCGAAGAAGGCAAGGAGCCCGGTACGGTCGAGGTGTTCATCAGCCATCGCGGTGTCGAAGAGGTGTTTACCTCGCAGACCCAGGAGCGCACCAGCTGGCAGCCCCGGCCGTCCGACCCGGAACTCGAGGCCGAAATGATGAGCCGGCTGATGGTGCGCCTGGGCGTGGAAGAAACGCGTGCGGCAGAGATCGTGCAGACCGAGCCGGTCAGCGAACGGGCACGCTTGACGTCTACCGCCACCGGGGTGAAGCTCGAGGTGGATGAGTCGTTCGATCGTGCCTGGCGCCGGGTCGGATTGGCGCTCGATCGGCTGGGCTTCGCGGTCGAGGATCGTGACCGTACCGAGGGCGTGTACTTCGTTCGCTACATCGACCCGGACGCCGGTAGTGAGCAGGAGGCGCCCGGCATGTTGTCGCGGCTCGCTTTCTGGCGTAGTGCGGACGATGTCGCCGAGCGAGGCGGCGAGTACCGGATTCGGGTCGCGGGTGAGGGCAACGTGTCACGCGTGACAGTGCTCACTCGTGAAGGTGGCGAAGATGCATCTCAGACCGCAACCCGTATTCTGACCGTGCTGCACGAACAATTGCGCTAACCTCGCAAGCCCGAAAAGCAAAAAAGCCGGCAAGCCGGCTTTTTTGCTTCAAGCGCGTGAAGCGCGTTACTGCTTGGCCGCGTCGACAGCTTCCTTGACTGCAGCAGCTGCCTTGTCGGCTGCTTGCTGGGCAGCATCGGCGGCTTTGGCGGTAGTCTCGGCCGTAGCGTCGGCGGCCTTGCTCGCAGCCTCGGCACTCTCTTCGTAGGCTTTTGTTGCAGTGTCCTGTGCTTTGGCAGCCTTTTCTGCGGCTGCATCGGCTACCTCTTTCGCACCTTCGCTTGCAGCTTCACCCGCCTTGCTTGCGGCCTCGGTAGCCTTTTCGGCCGCTTCCGAGGCGCTCTTGAGCGCGGCATTGGCGGCTTCCTGGGCGGCGGACGGCTGTTGTACCGGCGCCGGCGCGGCGACTTCTTCCTTCTTGCCGCAGGCGCCAAGCGTGACGGCGAGCATTGCGGCGATCAGTACGGATGTTTTCATCTTTGCTTCCTTTCAAGTCGGAGATTCGCTCTGGCATCGACAGGCGCTTCATCGAGCCTGTCGCGAGAGCGGAGCGATTCTAACATTCACTTGTCCTGCGATGCGGCGGTGGACTGTGGGGTCGGGCTCGGGATGGCCGGCTTAGAGCCCAAGTCTGGCGCCATTCGGCCCGTTGGTGGCGTTCATCCACATTGTTTCAAATTGTGCGATGAGACGACTGGCCACCAGGCTGTCGCTGCGTTGTGCTTTGCCGCGCGGACCGTCGTGATGGAATCTGAGCACGTAATTGGCGTTGTCGTCGACGATGAAAGGCTGATCGGAGGATGCGTCGCCCTTGCGAACCACCTTGACGATGATCCGGTGCCCGAACTGCTGCAGCAGTCGCTGCAGCCGCGGGCAGTCGCGCTCGATGAAGCGTGGCGAGCGCACCAGAATGCGGATGCCGTGGTTCGCCCGCGACCTGACGCATAAGGCCTCAAGGGCTGCGTTGCCCGCGCGCGATTCGAGGCCGCTCATTTCGAAATCATGATCGTAGATGACGAGTTCCTGGCGTGCCGACTCGCACAGCTCGAGCGCGCGCAGGCTGTAGTCGCCAAATTCGGCAAGCGCGCGCGGCGGGTCGGCTTCGTTCATGGGGCCTCGGCAGGGTGGACAAAGCCGTCGCAATAGGCTTCGTAGAGCAGATTGGCGAGCGTGTCGCTGAGTTCGATATCGCGGGGCAGGCGACGCTTGTCGGCGAGCGCGGCAAGTGTTGTGCTGTCGTCTGGCTCGATTGTGAGTAACTCACCATTCAGGTAGAAGCGCGATTCGGCACACAGCAACAAGCTTCGAGCGTCGAGCGCGAGGCCAAGCTTTCGTGCCGCGCTCAGGAACTTGCGCTGGGTAAGCGGCTGCTCGGGTGGCTCGAAATACACCTGTGGCTTGGGTTCGGTCAGATAGTGCCCCAGAAAGGCCGCGACGTCGGCGCGATCCCAGCGGATGGCGGCCAGCATCGTCATGACCTGGTCGATCATCCGGTCGCCGATCAGCGCCGAGTTTTCCTGCGGCTCGAGATCCGGATCGGCATACAGGCCGTCGAGCTTCAACCTGTCCTGCATCCAGCCGAGAAACTCGGAGCCGAGCTCCTGCGCATCCGGCGACCTGAAGCCGATCGAGTATGTCGTGCACTCGCCGATCGCAACGCCATCATGGGCCCAGTGGGGCGGCAGATAGAGCATGTCGCCAGGTTCGAGCACCCAGTCGAACTCGGGCTTGAAGTTTTTCAGGATCTTGAGGGGCACGTCGTCGAGCAGGCTGCGGTCGTCCTGCGCCCCGATTCGCCAGCGCCGCTTGCCGGCGCCCTGAAGCAGGAATACATCGTAGTTGTCGAAATGCGGTCCAACGCCGCCGCCGTCGACGGCATAGCTGACCATAAGGTCATCGAGACGGGCCTGGGGAATGAAGTCGAACTTGTGCAGCAGCGCGTCGGCCGCGGGAACCCACAGATTGACGCCCTGGACGAGCACGGTCCAGGGGTGTTTCGCACCGCGCAGCTTGCTGCGCTTCTGCGGTCCGCGTTGGAGTTCCCATTCATTATTGTGACGACGTACCAAGCGCGATTCGACATCGGGATCGCACGCCATCTCGAGCAGATCGTCGTGATCGACCAGCCCAGTGAATCCGGGCACGGCCTGGCGTACCAGGAGGGGCTTCTTTTGCCAGTATTCGCTCAGAAACTGGCGCGGCGAGAGGCCGCCGAGCAGGTTTGTATACATGCCGGCATTATCCCAAATAAGCCCGACCGCGGCACGCATCTGTGCTTTCAGGGATGAAAAAGCGGGGCGGGCGGGTTAATATCGGGCCCCTTTGTGCTGGAACCACCATGTCAGTTGCCACTATCGAATCGCTCGATCACGAGGGTCGCGGTGTTGCCCATGTCGACGGCAAGGCGGTCTTCATCGAAGGTGCATTGCCGGGCGAGACGGTCGAGTACACGGTGCAGCGCCAGCGGCCGCGGTATGAACTCGGGCAGGTGACGAAGGTCTTGCGCGCCAGTGCCCAGCGGGTAACGCCACGTTGCCCGCATTTTGGCAGCTGTGGCGGTTGTTCGATGCAGCATCTCGACTCGCTCGCCCAGACTGCAATCAAGCAACGCGTGCTCGAAGACGCGCTGCGGCATGTCGGCAAGGTCAGGCCGGCAATCGTGTATCCCGCGATCAGCGGCCCGGCATGGGGCTATCGCCATCGCGCCCGGCTTACCGTGCGCAAGGTCGCGAGCAAGGGCGGGGTGTTGGTCGGGTTTCACGAACGCCGCAGCAGTTACGTTGCCGATATGTCGAGTTGCGCGGTATTGCCGCCGAAACTGTCGTCCATGCTGCCTGCGATGCGAGAGCTGGTCGCCAGTCTCTCGATCGCCGAGCGGCTACCGCAGATCGAGATCGCAGTCGGCGAGGCGACGACGGTGCTGGTGTTCCGCAACCTGCAGGCACCGACCGCCGCGGATGAAGCACGCCTCGCAGCTTTTGCCGATACCTGGCAAGTGCAGGCCTGGTTGCAGCCCGGCGGGCCGGATTCGATCTACCGACTCCACCCGGCAGACGGTCCGGGGCTCAGTTACGACTTGCCCGAGTTCGGCGTCACGATGGATTTTCGCGCAACCGACTTCACCCAGGTTAACGTTGAGGTCAATCGCATCCTGATGCGCCGCTCGATGCAGTTACTCGACCCACGGCCGGGCGAGCGGATCGCCGATCTGTTCTGCGGCCTCGGCAATTTCAGTCTGCCGATCGCGCGCAGTGGTGCGCGGGTCATCGGCATCGAGGGCAGCGAGTCGCTGGTCTTGCGTGCAGCCGAGAATGCGGCCCGCAACGGTCTTTCGCAACTCACCGAGTTTCACGCCGCAAACCTGTTCGACGCCACCGAAGACAGCATGGCGGCGCTGGGCCGTCTCGACAAGCTGCTGATCGACCCCCCGCGTGAGGGCGCAATTGCGGTGGTCAAGGCGCTCGGCGACAGGCAGTCTCCGCAAAGAATCGTCTACGTCTCGTGCAACCCCGCAACCCTCGCGCGCGATTCGGCGGTGCTGGTACATGAAAAAGGCTACCGCCTCGTCGGCGCCGGCATCGCCAACATGTTTCCGCAGACCTCGCACGTCGAGTCGATCGCATTGTTCGAGCGCGTGACGGATTAGATCGCAATCGGTATACTGCGCGACTTCCGGAGGTGTGGCAGAGCGGTTGAATGCACCGGTCTTGAAAACCGGCAACGTCGCAAGGCGTTCGTGAGTTCGAATCTCACCGCCTCCGCAAAAAATCAACTAAAACCCGCGTGCTTGCTGGCAATGCGGGTTTTTCGTTTTGGCGCATTGTTGTTTGTGTCACGAATCAACATTGGACTGCACGCCCGCCCCGAGCTCTTGGCAGGTCATGCTAGTGTTGTTGGAGGTGATCGCGCCCAAGTCCCGCTGACGCTGCTTTGGACTGGATCGAATGAGCCCTGAGCTGCTCGAACTGCTCGTCACCCGCGAAATGCCGTTCGGCAAGTTCAAGGGTCGCCTCATCGCCGACCTGCCCGGCCACTACCTGGCGTGGTTTGCCAGACAGGGCTTTCCGCCA
>JAEUNS010000243.1 GCA_016790005.1 Zoogloeaceae bacterium | reverse complement strand
TGTCCACCATGAGTCAGCAAAGCGCTGATCGTCGGGATTGGGCCTGACCGGATCGGGATGCGGCTGGCCAAGGGCGCGATAGATCGAATGCCATTGCAGGCGCCACAGGTCGCTCGACAGGGCCGCCATGCGCTCGGTGAGTTCCTGCGGATGCGAGAGCCATGCAATCTGCGCATGCACGATCGGGGCCGCCATACCCAGCGGATCCACGGCGCCTTCAACCGTATCATGCATGCTCCGAAGCGCCTTTCTGACCGACTCGCCCGGATTGTTCGGTTCCTTCTTCTGCATTTTGTTGCACTCCTGCCATTCAAATCGAAGCGGCCGGCTCCAGGGACTCCAAAGCCCATGCCTGTCGCTTCATAGTTTCTTATCTCGTCTGGTGACTCGACCGGGCACGCACGGCCACAGGAGTCCTCAGTGAACGGATAAGGGGTAGGCGCACCCCTCTTCGGGCACCCGCGCGCCCTTCCATCCCAACTCGGATTCGAGCGCATCGACGAATACCGACGATGCCTCGTGTTCTCCATGGACGACAAAAGTCTGCCCCGGTTCGCGCTCGAGGTGGCGCAACCAATCGAGCAGGGCTGGCTGGTCGGCATGCGCCGACAGGCCTCCAATGGTATGCACCGAAGCGCGCACAGGCAGTCTTTCGCCGAATATTGTCACCCAGCGCACGCCATCCACCAGACGGCGGCCCAGGGTACCGCCCGCCTGGAAACCACAGATCACGATGCTGCATTCCGGACGGATGATGTTGTAGCGCAGGTGATGCTTGATCCGTCCGGCCTCGCACATTCCGCTCGCCGAAATGATCACCAGCCCCGATTTCTGGTGGTTGAGCGCCATCGACTCTTCGACATCCTGCACGAAGCGCAGCTTGACCCGCTCGGGGTGCGCCATGACCCAGTCGCGCAGATCACGTGTTTCCTGATCCCAGATGCTGTCATAGCGCAGTGTCAGTTCAGTTACCGCTGCAGCCATGGGCGAATCAACCACGATCTCGAGCGGATCGGCCTGACCATCCCTGACCATTCGCGCCAACACAAAGATCACCTCCTGGGTGCGCCCTACGGCAAAGGCGGGAATGATCACGTTGCCCCTCCGACACACAAGAGTATCGCGCAGAATGCCGGCGAGCTCGCGCTCGGTTTCAGCCATTGCGCGGTGGGCACGATTGCCATAGGTCGACTCGATCACGACTACATCCGCCTGCCGGACCGTTGCCGGGTCGCGCAGCAAGGGCCGGCCAGGCTGCCCCAGGTCACCCGTGAAGATGACCCGGTGCGCGCGTCCGTCAGCGTCGATCTCGAGCTCGATGATTGCCGAACCCAGGATATGCCCCGCCTCGCGAAATCTGCAGCGAACACCCGTCAGGGGCGACATCAGCTCGTCGTAGCGAAGTTTGCGCAGACTTGCGAGGCTGGTTCTGGCCTGCTCGACCGTATAAAGGGGTGCCGCGTTCGAAAGGCTACGTGCATTGCGCGCGCGCGTTCGCCGGTTCTTCCACTCGGCTTCCTTCTCCTGGATGTGCGCCGCGTCGAGCAGCATCACCGCGAGCAGATCCACCGTAGCCTGGGTTGCGTAAATCGGCCCACGATAGCCCAGCGCCACCAGCCGTGGTACGAGACCGCTATGGTCGAGATGCGCATGTGTGAGCAACACGAAATCGATGTCGCGCAATTTGAAATCGAGTGCCAGCAGATTCTTGTAAGCCGCGCTCCGCCCACCCTGAAACATGCCGCAATCGACCAGAAATCTACCGCCATCGAACTCGACCAAAGCACAAGACCCGGTTACCTCACCAGCAGCGCCATGAAAAGTAATTCTCATATTTCGCTCCTATCACAACCCGTGCCGCCCTCGTCACATCAGCCTATAATTGCATACATCAACGCGCACAGGGAGGTAGTCCTCATGTTCAAGCATCTGCTGGTTCCCACCGATGGCTCGGTTCTTTCCGATTCGACAGTCGCACGGGCAGTTTCATTTGCCAAGGAAGCCGGGGCAAGAGTGACGTTTTTCTATGCGCAGCCGGATTTCCCCATGCCGATCTATGGTGAAGGCGCACTAATCGATCCGACCACGCCCGAGCAATTCGCCCAGGCTGCTGCCGAAGAGGCAGCCGCAATCCTGGCCAAGGCCAAAGCCGCCGCCGACGATGCCGGCGTTGTTGCCGACACCGATACACTCATCAACGAAGTGCCTTACGAAGCCATTATCGACGCGGCAAACCGGCATGCCTGCGATCTGATCTTCATGGCCTCTCATGGGCGGCGCGGAATTGCTGGCCTGCTACTGGGCAGCGAGGCAACCAAGGTATTGACCCACTCAAAAATACCCGTTCTTATCTATCGCTGAAACACTGCAGTCCGTTTGCATGGAAAACGGCCCGACAGATCGCCGGGCCGTTTCATTGTCGATGCGATGCTTCAATTCGATTGAGGCTTGTTGAGCTCGTCCGCACCCTGCTGCAGAAATATCGTCAAGAGGCTTGATGCCGCGCAAATGATCCACAGGCTGATGAAACCGATCGAATAAGTCGCAAGCAGCGAAAAATGAACCGGCTCACCCATGAAATAGAGCTCCTGCGGATCAACGACCGTAAAGAAGATAATCGCACCAATACCCGCAATCAGGAACGACGGCCATAAAACCTGTATCCACTTCATCATTCCATGTCTCCTTGGTACTTTGACTAAGCTCAAGCGCAGATAACTCAACCACCCTTGGCCTTTTTCTCATCCTCGGCCATATGCCTCTTGGCGAAATTGACAAGATACGCTGCCATCACAATTATGAACCCGATCGTGAATACGCTCAGCAGCCCGATGTCCGTCGTAAAAAGCTCCTTCCAAGCCATGGCACACCTCCGTTCTACTACAGTTAGGAATCATAAGGAACAATTCTGAATTCCATCTCTGCGGGGAGGTGAGTGGTCCCGTTCAGACGCCAGCTGCGGGACTCGTCTTCTAATTGCAACAACCATTTTCCGGTGCTCAGGGTCGCGGTCTCGCTGCTATAAACACCGTTATTACCTTCAAGCAATAATTGCTGATCAAGCCCTGCCCGGGTGGGATGAATGATCGTGACCACAAGTTGGGCGGGAAGCGCAGCGCCGATCGATGAGGCCAGGACGATCTTGATGTCTTCGGATCGAAGCCTTATATCTGCGCTCAGCCCGAGTTCTGCAGCCTTGACCGAACGACCAACGGTCATGTCGATCGTACGGCCCTCCTTGTAGTAGTCGTCGACGACCATGCCATCGAACGTGGCATAGGCAATCCAGAACGTTATCAGCCCTGCCACCACGGCAATCGCCGGAAACATGATCAGGAACCACGGCCATCCCTGGCGGTACCACGGTGCATCATTTTTGCGTGTCATTGTTGTTGCCGTCATTTCATCTCACTCAACGAGGCATGATAAAGGTGGACTTCTCTTCAACCACTACGGAGTCATCGCCTTCCACGGCAATTGTAAACATGATCGGATGGGAGCCAGGTGCCGCCGCCGACACGGGCGCACGAACCTGAACATTTATGGATTCTGCGCCGGCAGGCGGCATCTCAATAGTGGTCTGCCCCTCTATACGAATACCTTCAAGCCCAGCCACGTCGATGCTGATGGTACGTTTCTGCTCGACCATGTTCATCACCTGCAGCCGGAAAACATTCTCGATCGAACCATCAGAAAGCTCTTGGCCCAGTGAGGCTCGATCGCGGATGATGTCAACGCGCAGATCGGAGCGCGTGGCCAGACCAAAGAGCAGTGCCAAGCAGATCGCCACCAGGATTCCACCGTAAATCAGAGTGCGTGGCCGGGCGACATGGGCGAGGATATCCTTCATTCCCCAATGCATCTTGACCGCGTTCTCAGTCGAGTAACGTATCAAGCCTCGCGGATAACTCATTCTGTCCATGACATCATCACAGGCGTCGATACAGGCGGCACAGCCGATACACTCGTACTGGAGCCCCTTGCGGATATCGATTCCGGTCGGACAGACCTGTACACAGATTCCACAATCGACACAGTCACCCCTGCCAACCGAGCGAGGCTCGACGCCCTTCTTGCGGTTGCCGCGGGGCTCGCCGCGCTCCTCATCGTAAGTGATCACCAGCGTGTCGGGATCGAACATCACACCCTGAAAACGTGCGTAGGGGCACATATACTTGCATACCTGCTCGCGCATGAAGCCGGCGAATATGAAAGTGAATGCCCCGTAGAACAAAATCCAGAATAGCTCCCATCCCCCAAAGGCAAAACTGGCCGCCGACCGCAGCAATTCATCAAGGGGTGAAAAGTAAGCCACGAAAGTAAAACCGGTCCATAGCGACAGCAAGCCCCACGCGCCAAACTTCGCCATGCGCTTTGCCAGCTTGTTTCCGCTCATCGGCGCGTCGGCAAGCTTGCGACGCTTGTTGTGGTCCCCTTCGATCTTCTCTTCGATCCACATGAAGATCTCGGTGTAGACCGTTTGCGGACATGCGTACCCGCACCAAAGCCGGCCGGCCACCGCGGTAAAGAAGAACAGTCCATAAGCCGCGATGATCAGCAGAATCGCAAGATAAAAGACGTCCTGAGGCCAGAACACCCAGCCAAAGATGTAGAACTTGCGTTCAGTTAGGTGTAGCAGTACGGCCTGTCGATCATTCCACACCAGCCACGGTGTACCGTAAAAGATGATCTGGGTCACCCAGACTAGAATCCAGCGCCAATTAGTGAACGCGCCAGTGATTGAACGCACATGCAGTTTCTTGCGCACCTCGTAAAGGCTGTTCGGGACCTGCGAATTCACTGCCTTTTCGTCGCTGCCGACGGCGGCCTGCTTGCGCTCTGACATGTTTGTCAATCCGTATATACTAATATAGACGTCTTTGTAACCCGGGCCTAAGCCCGGGTCAGATTTTTCAGGACATGGACTGCCAGGATTACTTGTCGGCCTTGTTGCTCATGCCCCAGATGTAGGCGGTCAGCAGATGTACCTTGTCTTCGCCCAGGAACTCACCGAAGGCTGGCATCTGATTCATCCGGCCGTTGGTCACGGTTTCGGTGATCGAAGCCTCCGAAGACCCCCACAGCCAGTAGTTGTCCGTCAAGTCAGGGGCACCCATCATCGGATTGCCCTTGGCATCTGCACCATGGCATGCGGTGCAGTTTTGCGCAAACAACTCTGCACCACGTTGAGAACGAAGGGAGTCGTGGGCCAGGTTGGACAGCGAACGAACATAGTGTGTCACGTCCTTGACGCCGTCACCGCCGAGCACTCCGCCAAACGGCGTCATGACCCCCATGCGCCCCTCGGTGATCGTTGCCCTGATCGCGTCAGGCTCACCGCCCCAGTGCCAGATCTTGTCGGTCAGGTTGGGAAAGCCTCGCGCCCCCGTGGCCGCCGAACCATGACACTGCGAACAGTAGGTCAGGAAAAGACGCTGCCCCATTCCCTTCGCATCCGGATCAGCCGCAACCGCAGCCACATCCATTTGCGAATACTTCGCGAAGATTGGACCATATCGCTCTGCTGCCCGCGCCTGTTCGGTTTGATACTGACCAACCGAACTCCAGCCCAGAATACCGGGTTTGTTGCCAAAACCCGGATACATGACCAGATAGACCACACCAAAGATCAGAGTGATCCAGAACAGATACAACCACCAGCGCGGCAGCGGGTTGTTGTATTCGGCAAGGTTTTCGTCCCAGACATGCCCGTGCAACTCGACCGGACCTGTCTGGCGCTTGTTGTTCGACAAAAGGATGAACAGACAGAAAAGCAGGCTCAACGCAACGAGCCCCATTACATAAATGTTCCAGAAGCCGCTTACAAAGTCAGCCATTTTATTTTCCTTCTCTGGATTGCCGGCCACTCACGGGTGCCAAGCCATCATCATCGCCAAAGGGTAGTTGCGCCGCCTCGTCAAATCCCGCCTTGGCACGACTGCTATACGCCCACAGGCAAATGCCGATGAAGCAGGTAAAGCCCAGCACGGTCACGATACTTCTCAGGTCATTGATATCCACGACGCGTCTCCCACCCTATTTGAAGTTCGAAAGTGCGGTACCAAGACCCTGGAGATAGGCGACGACAGCGTCCATCTCGGTCTTGCCTTCGAGCTCGGCACGTGCGCCCGCAATTTGCTCATCCGTATAGGGATGACCCAGGGTGCGCAAAACCGTCAGCTTCTTCTCGATGCTACGGGCATCGACCGGACGATTCAGCCATGGGAATGCCGGCATGTTCGATTCAGGCACAAGATCACGCGGATTGTTCAGATGCACCCGGTGCCACTCGTCCGAATATCGCCCGCCAACCCGCTGCAGATCGGGGCCGGTCCGCTTAGAGCCCCACTGAAACGGGCGATCGTAAATGAACTCGCCTGCGACCGAGAAGTGCCCGTAGCGCTCGGTTTCGGCCCGGAACGGACGGATCATCTGTGAATGGCAGTTATAACAACCTTCCCGAACATAGATATCACGACCCGTCAGACTCAAGGCGTCGTAGGGTTTGATATCCAGCGGATTACCCTCGCGATCGATCGGCTGGGTGAGCGACTTCTGGAAGAACAGCGGGACAATCTCGACCAAGCCCCCAACGCTTACCGTAAGCAGCGTGAGCACGATCATCAGACCGACACTTCGCTCAATAACGTCGTGTTTCGATGTAGCCATTTTTGCTCTTCTCCGATTAGGCGTGCGCGGCAGCAGGCGACAGCACCGGCGCTTCGTAGGCCTTTTGCCCCGCAATGGTCTTGATCATGTTGTAGAACATGATGAACATGCCTCCGAGGAACAGAACACCACCGACAAGGCGGATCGTCCAGAACGGGTAGCTGGCCTTGACGCTCTCGATGAACGAATAGGTCAGGGTGCCGTCCGGGTTGGTTGCACGCCACATCAGCCCCTGCATGACACCAGCAATCCACATCGACGCGATGTACAGAACGATACCGATCGTGGCAACCCAGAAGTGAGTCGTGATCAGCTTGGTAGAGTACATCTCGGTTTTGCCGTACATGCGCGGGATCAGATAATAGATCGCACCAATCGAGATCATCGCCACCCAACCCAGCGCACCCGAGTGCACATGTCCTACCGTCCAGTCGGTGTAGTGGGAAAGCGCATTGACAGTCTTGATCGACATCATCGGACCTTCGAAGGTCGACATGCCGTAAAAGGACAGCGAGGTTATCAGGAACTTGAGGATCGGATCGGTACGCAGTTTGTGCCAGGCACCCGATAGAGTCATGATGCCGTTGATCATGCCACCCCAGGAAGGCGCGAGGAGGATTAGCGAAAAGATCATGCCGACTGACTGCGTCCAGTCGGGCAGCGCGGTGTAGTGCAGATGGTGAGGGCCTGCCCACATGTAGGTAAAGATCAGCGCCCAGAAATGCACGACCGAAAGGCGATACGAATAGACTGGTCGGTCAGCCTGCTTCGGCACGAAGTAATACATGATGCCCAGGAAGCCAGCGGTAAGGAAGAAGCCGACCGCGTTGTGACCATACCACCACTGGATCATCGCATCCTGCGCACCCGCATAGGCTGAATACGACTTGGTCAGCGAAACCGGCAGCGCTGCACTATTGACGATGTGCAGCAGGGCAACCGTCAATATGAACGCGCCAAAAAACCAGTTTGCGACATAAATGTGCGAGGTCTTGCGCTTGGCGATCGTACCGAAAAACACGATTGCGTATGACACCCAGACCACCGCGATCAGGAGATCGATCGGCCATTCAAGTTCTGCATACTCCTTGCCCGCCGTGAAACCCAGGGGCAACGTGATCGCCGCGAGCACAATGACGACTTGCCAACCCCAGAAGGTGAAAGCCGCAAGCTTTGGCAAGAACAAGGTCGTGTGACAGGTACGCTGAACCACGTAATACGAGGTCGCAAATAGCGCACATCCGCCAAACGCGAAAATCACCGCGTTGGTATGCAGCGGACGCAGCCTGCCGAAATGAAACCATTCACCCAACTCCGACAGATTGAGTGCGGGAAAGGCAAGCTGTGCGGCAATTATGACGCCGACCAGCATGCCCACGATACCCCACACTACGGTCATGATGGAGAACTGGCGAACGACTTTGTAATTGTAAGTCGCTTGCGATTGCATGTGAGTCACCCCTTTGATTGAAAACCTTCTGGTCAGGCCCGAGTCAACCGTCGGCCTGAGGCAAACCGTCCGGCAGGAGAATAACCTGCGCGGGAAATTGAAACTTGATGCAAGTCAACATTGTATTCCAGTGCCCCCCTGTTCGGAAGCGCACAAACGCAATGCCCACGCGCTTGAGCACAAAAAAAAGGGTGCGCACACGTCGCACCCCCAACCCCAACAGAGAGACAGAAAACCCGGACCTACAGCGCCGCAGGATAGGTACTTGCGTCGCTTCGAAAACCATGTGGTGATTGTGCGCAAGAGATCTCGATTGCATTTTGACCTAGGTCAACAAAGAATCAGTAAATCGAAGTCAAGTTTGTCGAAACAATGATTGACGATTCTACTCAACCCTTTTTGGTCTTCTCGGAGCTGTCGGGCGGAGGGCTTTCGGCAGGTTTGTCGCGATCATCCATGAGCAGCCGGTAAGCGGGCCCCTCCATGTCATCGTACTGACCGGAGCGTACCGACCACCAGAATATCAGGCCTATGACGAAAACCAGCACAACCGACAAGGGGATCAGAATGTAGAGGCTTTCCATCTTATTCTTGCTCAGCTGCGTGATTTGTGCGGCTGCAGACGCAGCGCATTGAGCACGACCAGCAACGAACTCAAAGCCATACCCAAACCTGCCATCCACGGCGTGACCAGTCCAAGCATTGCCAGCGGCACTGAAATGATGTTGTAGCAGAATGACCACCAGAGATTCTGGCGGATGATCCGCATCGTCTTCCGGGCGAGATCAATGCCGCCCGACAGGCCTGCGAGTTGCTCGGACAACAGCACGATGTCGGCCTGATTGCGCGCGAGGTCGGTACCACCACCCATCGCCACCGACACATGTGCCTGGGCAATGACAGGCGCATCATTAACACCGTCACCCACCATCGCAACCAGGGCACCCGGCTCTTGCTGCTTCGTTTCGACCCAGCGCTGCTTGTCACCGGGCGACAGCAACGCGTGCCAGTCACCCACACCGAGTTGGCCGGCAACCGCCCGCACTGCCGCGACCGAATCGCCGCTGAGGATCGCCACCGGCACCCGCTCACGCAGCAGACGTGCGAGCAAGACCGGTGCGTCGCTGCGGGGCGCATCGCGCAGCGCGAACAGAGCCATCCAACCGTTCGCCGAACCGAGGGCCACGACCGTTGCGCCCGCCTGCTCCAGTTCAGCGACCTGTGCTGGCATACTGTCCGAAGTAATCTCGGAAACGAAGTCGGGACGACCGATTCGCAATAACACGCCGCACAATCGTCCCTCGACACCACGCCCGACGACTGAGCGCATCTCGTCGACCTTGTCGAGGCTCAGCCCGTCGGCAGCAAGCCTAACGCCTGCAGCCACCGCGTGCTCGGAGGCCTGTTCGAGTGCCCCCGCAAGCGAAAGCACGCGTTCGCGACTTGAACCATCAAGCACTTCGATACGCTCGACCTGCATCAAACCCTGAGTCAGGGTTCCGGTCTTGTCGAACACGAAACGGTTGGCCCGCGCGAGCGCCTCGATCGCATGACCGCGGGTAACCAATACGCCCATCCGAGCGAGGGAGTCGGTCGCGACCGTCAGCGCCGCTGGGGTTGCGAGCGACAATGCGCACGGACAAGCGACCACCAGTACCGATACAAAAATCCACAATGCGCGCTCTTGGTCGATGAAGTACCAGATGCCGTAGGCAAGGGCAGCCAACACCAGCAGCACCATGATGAACACCCGCGCAACCGTGTCAGCATGGGTCGCAACTCCGGGACGCTCGCTTGCAGCGCGGTCCATCAGACGCCTGATCGCCGCCAGACGGGTCGAATCCCCGACCTGCCTGACCTCGATCACGAGTGGGCTGGCCATGTTGATACAACCGCCGGTCACGCCCAAGCCAGCGGCCTTCGGCGCTGGCCTGCTCTCGCCGGTCAGCAAGGCCTCATTGACCTCGCTCACCCCTTCGAGCACCACCCCATCCGCTGGAATCACTTCGCCGGGGCGTACCCTTATCCGGTCACCGACGCTCAATTGCGACACCGGCACCCGCTCACCCTCGCCCGTCGCATCAATTCGCTCGGCAAATGCCGGCAATACCTTGCCGAGTTCCTCCACACCGCGGACCGCCTTCTGACGCGCAAGCATCTCGAGGTAACGACCGCACAGGAGCAGAAAGACGAACATCGTCACCGAGTCGAAGTACACCTCGGGTCCGTCGATCAGAGTCGCCCATACACTGGCCATAAAGGCACTGCCGACACCCAGTGCCACCGGCACATCCATCCCCAAGCGCCGTAGCCGAATATCGCGCCAGGCACGCTGAAAAAACGGTGCTGAAGAATAGAACACGACCGGCAGGGTAAGCACCAAGCTGGCCCAGCGCATCAAGCGGTCAGCTTCTGCGGACAAGTCGCCCTCCACGGCGATGTAAGCCGGAAAGGCATACATCATCACCTGCATCATGCCAAAACCAGCCACGAAAACCCGCCACAACATCGATCGGCGCTCGCGTTGGCCGATCTGCTCGGAGCGCTCGGCATCGTACGGATAGGCGCGATAACCAATTGCCTGCACGGCGGCCAGGATTTGAGACAACTTGATTCGACGCTTATCCCAGCGCACCCGCGCTCGCCGGGTAGCGTAATTCACCTCGATCAGCGAAACGCCCGGCTGGCGCGCAACATGCTGTTCGTTGAGCCAGACGCAGGCGGCACAGGTGATGCCTTCGAGAATCAGCGATGCTTCGCATTCATTCTCGCCGACAGGTTGCACGAAGGACTTCTGAAAATCGGGGTGATCGAACAGGCCGAGTTCCTGCAACTCGGTAGGAAGCGCTTCCTTCACCGGCTCGGGCATCGCATCGCGGTGACGATAGTACTCAGTGAGACCGTTATCGACGATCGACTGGGCGACCGCTTCGCAACCAACGCAGCACATCCGGCGTCGCGCACCGGCAATACTCACATAGTGATGGCTGCTTGGCGGCACAGGAAGCCCGCAGTGATAACACTCTGAATCGTCCGCCATGTTGGCGACAACGGCAAAATCGGCAGAACTCATGCAATTCCAGGTCGGCTTCGGCAGATAGGCACCGCCGCCCTTCGGGGCGACGGCCGCCAGCGTGTTTTAGCACGTTTCAGCAAGCTGACCAATGCGCTTGCTCAAAGGTTTTGCAGACTCTCGCGCCGGAGCAAATCGTGCAGCCGACACACAGCCTACTTGGCTGCCATCCGGATCGAACCATCCAGCCGGATCACCTCGCCGTTGAGGTAGACGTTCTCGAGGATGTGCTTGACCAGCGCGGCATACTCCGAGGGGCGCCCGAGGCGCGATGGAAACGGCACCATCTTGCCGAGTGAATCCTGCACCTCCTGCGGCATGCCCATCAACATCGGCGTTTCCATGATGCCCGGCGCGATGGTCATGACCCGAATGCCCGAACGGGCGAGTTCGCGCGCCACGGGCAAGGTCAGGCCGACGATGCCGGCCTTGGAGGCCGCATACCCAGCCTGTCCGATCTGGCCATCGAACGCCGCCACCGAGGCGGTATTGACGATGACACCACGCTCGCAATCAGGCCCCGGTGCAAACTTGACCATGGCATCGGCGGCGAGCCGCACCATGTTGAATGTTCCGATCAGATTGATATTGACCGTGCGCACGAACGACTCGAGACGGTGAGGCGCCTCACGCCCGATCACCTTTTCGGCCGGAGCCACGCCAGCACAATTCACCAGGCCGTTGAGCCCGCCAAACCCAGACACGGCACGATCGATCGCAGCCTTTGCGCTCGCCTCGTCGGCAACATCGGTGACCATGAACACAGCCGCGTCGCCCAGCTCGCCTGCAACTTGCTCGCCCGCCTCGCGATTAACATCAGCGAGCACTACCCGCGCACCCTCCGCAACCAGCATCCGCGCCGTCGCAGCCCCCAGCCCGGACCCACCCCCGGTCACGACAAAAACACTGTTCTCGATCTTCACTTGTCTTCCTCCTTGTTAGTTCTGGCCCCATGTCCATTGGCGCGAAACATAGGCTTTGTTGACGTTGACGTCAACCCTGGACCACCGACCGCCAGTAAAGGATCAGGAAGCAGGTCGAAAAAAAAGAGCGCCTCAGCACTCTTCCTTCCCCGGGGTTCAGCCGCCTCTCAAGCCGAGAACGACGAACCGCAACCGCAAGTACTCGTGGCGTTGGGATTTCGAATCACGAACTGCGAGCCCTCAAGCCCCTCGGTGTAGTCGATCTCGGCACC
>JAEUNS010000167.1 GCA_016790005.1 Zoogloeaceae bacterium | reverse complement strand
GATCGAACTCCTCCCGACTGGCAAACAGTTTGTGATCGACAACCGCGGTCGCGATGCCACGCCCTGACGCAAAGTGCAACCCCGGCGCGTCCGGCCGGTTGCTGATGACTGCTGCAATGCGGGCGTTTTCGATGTTGGCTGCAACTATGGCTTCCATGTTGCTGCCGCGGCCGGATATTAGAATGACGATGGACTTCATGGATTGAACCGGATGCATGCTAGGGACGCGAGATGACACGGCATACGAGCGCGGCATTGTGACTGGAGCCCGGATGATACCGGATCGACGCCCACTGCGCCCGCAAAGCGGCGCGCGGGTTTGCAGGCAGACGCATCATGGTCCTGCGCCCGCGCCGACGATCGACCTCGAATTGCGGGAGCCGTTCCGGGACAAGCCGTATAATCCGCGGCTTGTTTGAAGCGCAAGACCGTCATGCCGTCCATCAAACCCCTTTCAGATCTCCTGATAAACCAGATCGCAGCCGGCGAGGTGGTCGAACGGCCGGCGTCAGTGCTCAAGGAGGTACTTGAGAACGCGCTGGACGCCGGGTCGCGTGCGATCGAGGTCCAGCTCGAACAAGGCGGCGTGCGCCGGATCAGGGTGGTGGACGACGGCTGCGGCATCGACCGCAACGACCTGCCGCTTGCGCTTGCACGCCACGCGACCAGCAAGATCGCCACGCTGGACGACCTCGAGCGGGTCGGCACCATGGGTTTCAGGGGCGAGGCGCTGGCGGCGATCGCAGCAGTTGCGCGCACCCGCATCACCAGCCGTGCCAACGGCGAGCCGCATGCCTGGAGCATCGAAGGCAGCGACCTCAGCCTCTCGCCCGCAGCGCTCAACTGCGGCACCGTCGTCGATGTAGCCGAGCTCTATTTCAACACCCCCGCCCGTCGGAAATTCCTCAAGACCGAGGCGACCGAGTTCGCCCATTGCGACGAGGTCTTCAGGCGGGTAGCACTGGCGCGGCCGGATATCGGCCTGCAGTTGAGCCACAACGGGCGCGTGATTCATAGACTGCCGCCCGCCGACCCGCAAGCGCGCACCGGCGCATTGATGGGTGACGATTTTCTGGCTCAGGCGCGCCCGGTCGACGCCGATGCGGGCGCTCTTCGGCTCAGCGGGCTTGTCTCGCTGCCCGCCTACTCGCGTGCGAGCCGCGACGCACAATATTTTTTCGTGAATGGCCGCTTCGTGCGCGACAAGCTGTTGACCCATGCGGTGCGTCAAGCCTATCAGGACATCCTGCACGGCAACCGGCATCCGGCCTATGTACTGTTTCTGGAGCTCGACCCGGCGGGGGTCGATGTCAACGTTCATCCGGCCAAGATCGAGGTGCGTTTTCGCGAGGCGCGCGCAATTCACCAGTTCGTATTTCATGCGGTCTCACGCATCCTGGCAGCATCGGGGGCGGCCTCGGCATCCGAACCACTTTCGTCGTCGATACCCAACCATGCGCAGGGCACGCAGACAAGCGTCGACCTGCCACCCTCACCGCCGCCGACGCGCTACCAAGCACCCTTGCGCAGCTACGGACCGGGACCGCAGGCGATGGAGTCGGCGAATCATCGCTACTTCGACTTCGTTGCGGGTGCGGCCGCGCCGGGCAATGCAATGCAGGGCACGTCGAATCAATCGGGCGCCCCTGCCGCCGACGTACCCACGGACGGCGCCCCTTTGGGTTATGCCCTCGCCCAACTGCACGGGGTGTACATCCTCGCGCAGAATCGTTCGGGCCTGGTGCTGGTCGATATGCATGCCGCGCATGAGCGGATTCTGTATGAAAAGCTCAAGGCGGTCGTTGACGGCAGGCCCTCGATCCAGCGCCTGCTGATACCCGCCGTCTTGCGCCTCGATGCGCGCTCGATGGCGGTTGCCGAAGAATGTACTGAAGTGCTCGTCGGCATGGGTTTCGAGGTGGCGCCGGTCGGCCCGCATGAACTTTCGGTACGCAGTGTGCCGACGCTGCTTGCCAACGCACCGATCGCCGACCTCGTCAGGCAACTGCTGGATGAACTGGGCGAAGTCCCCGCCAGCGAAGTCATCACAGCCCGCCGCAACGAGTTGCTGGCGACCATGGCCTGCCATGGCGCGGTGCGTGCAAACCGTTCGCTGAGCATTCCCGAGATGAACGCCTTGCTGCGCGACATGGAAGCCACCGAGCGTGCCGACCAGTGCAACCACGGCCGACCGACCTGGACTCAGCTGTCGATGAGCGAGCTCGACCGTTTTTTCATGCGCGGCAAATAACACCGCCTGCAAACGCCCGGGGCAGCAACAGTCAGGCGGTCGTGGGCCAGAATTCGTAGGCCGCGACCCCCAACACCACCATTACCACCGTCGCCCAGCCCAGGCGGTCGACATAGCGATGAAGCGCCGCCTCCATGCGCGGCCCGCCGGTGGCCATCAGGCCGGCTACCAGAAAGAAGCGCGCCCCGCGGCCGATCACCGACGCGATGAAGAACGGCAGCAGGGGCATCATCGCCGCACCCGCCGCAATCGTGAACACCTTGTAGGGTATGGGCGAGAATCCGGCGATGAAGATCGCCCAGAAACCCCACTTCTCGAACCAGGCCTGAGCCTGGATGTAAGCATCCCAGTAGCGACCATCGCGAATCAGGGGCTCGATGAATTCAAACGCGAAGGCACCTATAAGGTAGCCCGCCACCCCACCGAGAACCGACGTGACCGTCGTGAGCAGCGCGAATACCCAGGCCCGCTTCGGGCTGGCGAGGCACATCGGCGCCAGCATTACATCTGGCGGAATCGGAAAGAACGACGACTCGGCGAAACTTAGCGCGCCGAGATACCACGGTGCATGACGATGGCGGGACCAGTTCATTACTCTGGCGTAAAGGGGCGAAAATATCTTCACGATCGGTATCTCGAGGCTTAGCTGAATTGTCAGGGCGCCATGATACAGGTAGTGCACCACTGGTCCGCGGGCGAAAGCGCCTGCAAAACGTTTGACCTGACAAGCGCACATATTTACTGCTTTAATACGGCCCGGCCGCAGTCCATCCAACACGAGAGCCCCAAGCTTGCAGTCGCCTCTACCCGACGCATCCGCCCCCCCTGCCCTGCTGCTGCTAGGTCCGACCGCAAGCGGCAAAACCGATTGCGCGCTTGCCCTGGCCCGGGATCTGCCGGTCGAGATCATCAGCGTCGACTCTGCCCTGGTGTATCGCGACATGGACATCGGCACTGCCAAGCCGACGGCGGCAGAACGGGCGCAATGCCCGCATCACCTGATCGACGTGGTGAGCCCCGAAGAGTGCTATTCGGCGGCCCGCTTTCGCAGCGACGCGCTCGCGCTGATGGACGACATCTCGGCGCGCGGTCGCATTCCGTTGCTGGTGGGCGGAACCATGCTGTACTTCAAGGCCCTGCGTGACGGTTTGTCGGACCTGCCAAATGCCGACTCCGAACTGCGGGCCGAGATCGATAGTCTGGCGGCGCAGGCGGGTTGGCCGGCATGCCATGCCGAACTTGCCCGCCTCGACCCCGACGCTGCCGCCACGCTCAAGCCCAACGATGCACAGCGCATCCAGCGCGCGCTCGAGATCGTGAGGATCACCGGTCGGCCGCTCGCCGAAAGCCATGCACGGCTTGCGATGGCAGCACCGCGCCACCGGCTGATTCCGATCGCGCTTGCACCGTCTGAGCGCAGCGTACTGCATGCCCGCATCGAGGCGCGCTTCGACATCATGCTGGCACGCGGATTGGTGGACGAGGTGGATGCACTCAGAAGGGCCTACCGGCTGTCGGCCGACCTGCCATCAATGCGCTGCGTCGGCTACCGCCAGGCTTGGGAGCACCTTGAGGGGCGCGATGATCTCGCCACGCTGCGCTTCAAGGGCATTGCCGCAACGCGCCAACTCGCCAAGCGTCAGCTCACCTGGCAACGTCAGTTTCGCGAGAAATGGCCCGAACTGCTCGAACTCGACTGCCTCGCCGCCGACCTCGTCTCACAGGTGCGCATCGCAGCCCTGCGTGGCCTGGACCCCGCTTAGGGCGCCGATCAGGCCTCGCGCAGCGACTCGATTGCGCCCCGCAGAAGGCCCGCATAA